>CAZTDK010000223.1:0-8989 GCA_964611965.1 uncultured Binatia bacterium (SeqCode)
CCGATCTTGTAGTAGGTGGGAAAGATCTCGCCGATGACACGCCCGGCTTCGACCGCAGGTGGTGGAAAAGTACGAAAGATCGCGGGAGCAACCACAAACGAAAAGAACACCACCTCGCCGACCCACACGATCAAGGCCGCCAGATACACCCAGCGCACGAACACCGACATCGGAAACCCTCGTCTGGTTACTGCAGGTAACGGGTCCGGGTGGAGGATGCGTTCAAGGGCTTGCGGCCGGCGAATCCGGCCTGACGCGAGTGGTAGTATGCAATCTCTTTTTCGCCGTACTGCCAACACAGCAACACCACTTCACCGTCGATCTCGGTTGGGAAGTCGACCAGGCCAAGATCGAGGCCTTTCAACTCGCCGCCGCACCCCTCGATTTCGGCGAGCAACGTCTCCAACGCCTCGATAATCGGAGAGAGCTCGGGGCGCAGCTCGATGAGCTGCGTACTGGTCAGGGTCTCGGGCGATTGGCCGGTGGCGTGCGCCACCTCATCAATGTGCGTGCTGAGCGTCGCCCCGTGACACTGCAGCTGGCTCATGATCAGCTCGAGCTTCGGAATGAGGGCATTGGCCTCGTGCACTGTGAAAAGCCGCTCGCTCACGATTTGCCTCGCGCGCTGCGAGGCTCCTAACGGCTCGCCGCCGCCTTGTCAACTTCATGCGCGCGTCATGCGCGCGACGCCGATGACGTGGACGCACCGACCGTGGGAAGCGCGTGCGCCCACACTCGTCGTTGCGGCCGCGTACAGCCGGCCTTGTCCGAATAGGGGGGCTGTATTAGATTCAGCCGGCAATGAGCGACGAGTCGGAAGAACAAGAACGCGAAGAGGCGAGACGGCAGCGCTTCATCGGCTTCGAAGAAGATCTCAGCAGCATTCAGGTTCCCGACGAGCTGCCGGTCTTACCGCTGCGCGGCGTGGTGATCTTCCCGTCGGCCATCGTGCCGCTGCTCATCTCGCGCGGCAGCTCGCTCAAAGTCGTCGAGCAGGCGCTGGCCGGCG
Organism: uncultured Binatia bacterium (SeqCode); assembly: GCA_964611965.1. Classification (GTDB taxonomy): domain Bacteria; phylum Desulfobacterota; class Binatia; order HRBIN30; family HRBIN30; genus CAZTDK01. The sequence goes on from CAZTDK010000223.1 coordinate 1,010, forward strand.
ACCGCATGCTCGCGGTCTTAGCCCAGAAGAATCCGGAAGACGAAGAGCCGCAGGCGGAAGGGCTGTACGGCCGCGGCGCCGCCGGCCGCATCCTCAAGATGCTCAAGTACCCCGACGGCAGTGTCCGCATTCTCGTCCAAGGGCTGCGCCGCATCGAGACCGAGGAGTTCACGCAACAGACCCCCTTCTTCCGCGCCCGGGTGCGCCGCCTCACCGACATTGCCGAGCCGTCCAAGAGCCTCGACGCCCTGCAGGCGCACATGGTCAACCAGTTCGCCAAGTTCGTGTCGATGGTGCCCTTCCTGCCCGACGAGTTGCAGGTCGTGGTCATGAACATCAAGGATGCCGGCAAGGTCACCGACCTCGTCGCCTCGAACCTGAACATCTCGCTCGAAGAGAAGCAGGAGCTGCTGGGCACGCTCGAAGTGCGCGTGCGGCTGGAAAAGCTCTCGACCATCCTGAATCGGGAAATCGAGTTGCTCGAGCTCGGCCACAAGATCCAGTCGCAGGTGCAATCAGAGCTGTCGAAAAACCAGAAGGACTTCTACCTGCGGCAGCAGATGCGCGCCATCCAAAAGGAGCTCGGCGAAGGCGATTCGCGGAGCGCCGAGCTGGACGAGCTGCGCAAGAAACTGGATGAAGGCGAGCTGCCGGCCGAGGCTCGCAAGGCGGCCGAAGCCGAGCTCGAACGTCTGCGCATCATCCCCCCGGAATCCGCCGAACACACCGTGGTGCGCACGTACCTCGAATGGCTGCTCAACCTGCCGTGGAACGTCTCGACCGAGGACAACCTCAACATCCCGCACGCCCGCGGCGTGCTCGACGAGGACCACTACGATCTGGAGAAAATCAAAGACCGCATCCTGGAATACCTTGCCGTGCGGCAGCTGAAGCGCGACTCGAAGGGACCGATCCTGTGCTTCGTTGGGCCGCCGGGAACTGGCAAGACGTCGCTGGGGCGCTCGATTGCGCGCGCCATGGGGCGGAAGTTCGTGCGCATGTCGCTCGGTGGCGTGCGCGATGAGGCGGAGATCCGCGGGCATCGCCGCACCTACATCGGCTCACTGCCGGGACGGGTGTTGCAGAATCTCCGCAACGCCGGCTCCAACAACCCGCTGTTCATGCTCGACGAGATCGACAAGCTGGGCGCCGATTTCCGTGGTGACCCGGCGTCGGCGCTCCTCGAGGTGCTCGACCCCGAGCAAAACAATACGTTCGTCGATCACTACCTCGACGTGCCGTTCGATCTCTCGAGGGTCATGTTCATCACCACCGCCAACCTGCTCGACCCGATTCCGCCACCGCTGCGCGACCGGATGGAAGTGATCGAGCTTGCCGGGTACACGGAGGAGGACAAGCTCGAGATCGCCCGCCGCCACTTGATCCCCAAACAGGTCAAGGAGAACGGCCTTCCCGATGCACAGATCAGCTTCACCTCCGAGGGGCTGATTCACGTCATCCGGCACTACACGCGCGAGGCCGGCCTGCGCAATCTCGAGCGCGAGATCGGCACGCTGTGCCGCAAAATGGCGCGCCGTATCACCGAGGGAAAAACCGACCCCGTTTCCATCAACCCAGAGAAGGTGCACGAATTCCTCGGTCCGGAACGCTATTTTTCCGAGATCGCCGAGCGCACGCAGGATCCCGGCGTGGTCATCGGGCTGGCATGGACACCGATGGGTGGCGACATCATGTTCATCGAAGCGACGAAGATGGCCGGCAAGAAGGGTCTGACACTCACGGGGCATCTCGGCGACGTCATGAAGGAGTCGGCCCAAGCCGCGCTGAGCTACGTGCGCGCACGCGCCGAGCGCCTGGGCATTGCGCCGGACTTCTTCGAAACCCTCGACTTGCACGTGCATGTCCCCGCCGGCGCCGTACCCAAGGACGGCCCGTCGGCGGGTGTGACCATTGCCACGGCCCTGGCGTCGCTGCTCACCGGCCGGCCGGCGCGCCACGACATTGCAATGACCGGTGAAATCACCCTGCGCGGCAAGGTGCTGGCCATCGGCGGCATCAAGGAGAAGGTGCTGGGCGCCCGCCGCGCCGGAATCAACACCATCATCATGCCGAAGCGCAACGAGAAGGACCTCGAAGACATCGCGGAGAACGTGCGCCAGGAGATGCACTTCATCTTCGTCGAGACCATCGACGACGTTCTGGAACACGCGCTCGCGCCACGCGAGTCGTTGCGCACCGCGGCGTTGTCGTAGCCATGCATGTCCTCATGGCGGCATCCGAAATGGTGCCGTACGCCAAAACCGGTGGGCTCGGCGACGTCCTCGGCGCCCTGCCGCGGGCCCTGCACCGGCTGGGCATCGAGGTGTCGATCGTGCTGCCCGCCTATGGCTCGATCGACGCGGAACGCTTCGGCTTGCAGCGCACCGACTGGACACTTGCGGTACCGGTTTCCCACCGGACCGTACAGGCCAATATCCTGCGCGGTGAGCTCGCAGCGGGCGTGGCGGTGTACTGCGTCGCCGCACCGCAGTACTTCGCGCGGCCGTTTCTCTACGGCACGCCGGACGGCCCCTATCCCGACAACGCCGAACGCTTCGCGTTCTTCGCGCGCGCCGTCCTCGCGCTCGCCGAACACGTGGGTGCTCCGGACGTCCTGCATTGCCACGATTGGCAAGCCGCACTGGCGCCGGTCTTCCTGCGTGCCGACGCTGCCCGCTATCCGGCTTTGGCAGCGGCGCGTACGGTAATGACGATCCACAATCTCGCCTTTCAAGGCCTCTTCTGGCATTTCGACTGGCATTTGCTGAACCTCGACTGGAAGTACTTCACACCCGACGCCCTCGAGTTCTACGGTAACATCAACTACCTGAAAGGCGGCATCGTGTGCGCAGACGCGGTCACTACCGTGAGCCCCACCTACGCGCGCGAGATCCAGACCCCGGAGCTCGGTGAGGGGCTCGACGGCGTGCTGGTGGCGCGGCGGCAGACCCTCACCGGCATCTTGAACGGTGTCGACTACGACGACTGGAGCCCGGAGCGCGACCGCGCCATCGCGACGCCCTATACGGTCGACGACCGTGGCGGCAAAGCCGCATGCAAGGCCGATTTACAGGCGGCGATGCAGCTGCCCGTCGATCCCCGGGTGCCGGTGATCGGCATCGTGTCGCGACTCACCGATCAGAAGGGGCTGGATCTCATCGAGGCGATTGCGGCGCCGCTGCTGCGCAAGCGCGTCCAACTCGTCGTTCTCGGCAGCGGAGAGCCGCGCTACGAGGAACTGGTGCAGCGGCTGGCGCGCAGCAACCCGAAACGCGTGGCCGTGCGCATCGCCTTCGACAACGTACTGGCCCACAAGATCGAGGCCGGCAGCGATATGTTCCTCATGCCGTCGCGCTACGAGCCGTGCGGGCTCAATCAAATGTACAGCCTGCGGTACGGCACGATCCCCATCGTGCGCGCCACCGGCGGCCTGGAGGACAGCATCGTTCACTTCGACCCGCGCCAGGGCACCGGTACAGGCTTCAAGTTTGCCGAGTACACGCCGGCGGCGTTGCTGGCGTGCATCGACGAAGCGCTGCGGACATACCGGCAGCCGAAGGCGTGGACCACACTGGTTGGCAACGCCATGCGCGCCGACTTCTCGTGGGACCGTTCCGCTGGGGCGTACGCGCAGCTCTACCGCAGTGTGACCGGCGCCGCGTAGCAGGAGCGCTCGGATGTAGTCGCCGGCCTTTTGGCCTGCGATGTGCGCCGCGCAACATTCATCCGACGCACCCCGGATGCCGCGCGATCAGCTCGGTGATCGGCACGTCGACGCGGGTGAAGAGCGGGCGCCCGTCCGGCGCCACGTGCGGCGTAAACTCTGCCGCTGGATAGCAGGTGCGCAGTATGGTCAACCACTGATGCTGCCAATCATTGACGAAGAACGTTGCCGGGCGCGTCACGTCGACGCCGCTCGGCATCTGCCCGCGGTTCAAGGTGCGCAGATCGGTGCAGAACAGCTGCGTCTCAGCGCCTTGCGGCTCGCTGCCGAAGCCGTAGAACATACGGCCATCGCAGTGATCGCCCATGAAACGCATCTCCATGCCACCCACCGTCTCGTGGCCGTCCCCGCTCGCATAGCGCACGAAGAAGAGGTGATAGTTCTGCCATCCCACCCACACGGCCAGCGCCAGGAGCACGGCGGCACGCACCGTGCGCCGATACCAGCGTGACGGCGGCGCGGCCGCCATCAGGACGCGCTCAATACCCAGTCCCGCCAGGATGAAAAGCGCCGGCATCGCCGCCGCCAACCGGTACGAGGCGCGTGGCGCGTCGGTAAACGCTACGCCAACGGCGAACGTAAACGCCGCCCATATCAGCATGAGCCACACGTACTCTCCGCCTTGCAGCAGTGCGACGAGGATACCGAGGACCAGCGCCGCCAGTGTCCCGCTGTCGAGCAAACCACTGGGGGAACGGTTCAGTACACAGACGTCTGCCCAACTGGTGAACATGGCCGTGGACTCCGCCAGGTTGCGCGTGAAGACCATCCACAGTCCTTGCATGTGGTAGAACTTCTCCCCACCCTGGAGCACCGCCGGCCGCCCCAAAAGCACACCGACCGAATGCCCGATCAAGACGTCCAGCGGCACCGACATGAGCAGCGGCCCAAGCGCCAGAAGGGCTCCGGTCGCAACGATGGCCGCCTCGGCAACCACGCTCCGCACCGGGGTACGGCATGCAATCCAGTCCATGACCAGAAATAGCGGCGCCATCACCAGCAGGATGCGCACCGGGAAATAGAATTGCAGCGCGAATCCCAGAGTGACCCCCGCCACCGCCAACACGGCGCGGCTGTAGTCCTGCCGCGCGCGGATCAGGAGGTACAGCACCAGCGCCGGGAAAAAGGAGGATTGGACGAAAGGAAAGCCGGTGCGGCTGTTGTGGATATGCCAGAACGCCACGGCCATCAGGAAACCACTGATCAGCGCCGTTGCATCGCCGAACAGACGTCGCGCTAGCAACCAGGTCGCAACAATACCGCCGATCCCCATGAGCAGCGACGACAGCCGCTGGGTGTAAAACGACACGCCGAATACCTTCATGACGAGCGCCGGGAACGCGAAGCTGAGGTTCGGCATGGAGAACCAGCCGGTACTGGAAACGATGTTGCTGGGGCTTCCACGAACGAGGTGTTGCGCCTCCATGGCCGGCAGCAATTCGTCGATGCTGATGTTTGCGGGAATGTCCGCGATCCGCGGCAGACGCAAGGCGACGGCCAGCGCGACGATGCCGAGCAACCACAGCACGACCGCGGGCGACGGAAAAGGATATGACTGTCCGGCCGGCTGGAAGCTCGCCGCGTAGGCCACGAGACCTGCGAGCCACAACCAGAACCACAACCCGTATGGGGCTTCGGGCCCTGGCCACAGCCCAATCGCCACCGCCGCCGCCGCAATCCCTGCGCCCCGCGCGAGCGGACGCCAATGGCGGCGAAACCCGGATGGGCGCAGCGCCGGTTCAATGGGGGTCGGAGGTGTCGGCTGCCGCTCGAGCATGAACGTGGTACCGAAGCATAGTCGCCGAGGATTTCAAGCGAGAATTGCGATGCCGGGGCCGTGTCACGACGAAGCATTCATGCGCGGCGCTCGCCCGAGACGATGGAATGCAAGCGCCGCTCGCCGGGGCCGCTTCCGGCAAGCAAGAGGGGTGGGCGAGGTACCGGAAGGTGGTTCGCGTCTCGCATTTCCAAGTCAGCTCCACTACACCACGCTGTCGAGCACATCTGTCGAAAGGGGTTCAGCAATGGCGTACGACACGATCACGTTGGACAAGGACGAGGGTATCGCGACGGTGACCTTGAATCGGCCGCAGCGGCTCAATGCATGGACGCCGACGATGGGGGCCGAGCTGGCGGATGCGTTCCGCGACGTCGATCGCGACGCCGCCATGCGCGTGGTCATTCTCACCGGCGCCGGACGTGCCTTTTGTGCCGGTGCCGACATGGACTTCTTTGCCGGGCAGGTGGCGGCCGGTGGCGGCACGACCGGGCCGGCGGGGGTGCCGGGTCCGGCACGTGTCGAAGAGTTCCCGGCGCTCATGCGCCATCTCTCCAAGCCGGTAATCGCCGCGATCAACGGCTTCGCCCTGGGCATCGGCTGCACCATGACGCTGCTGTGCGACATCCGCATTGCCGCCGAGGAGGCCAAGTTGGGATTTCTGTTCCCACGCATGGGCGTCATGGCGGAGCTGGGCTCGACGTTCCTGCTGCCGCGCCTGGTGGGTCTCGGGCGCGCGTGCGAGCTCATGTTCACAGGGAAGCAGTATACCGCAACCGAATGCGAAAAGGTGGGACTGGTGAACCGCCTGGTTGCGGGGGCGACCCTCGCGGCCGCCGCCCGTGAGCTGGCGCGCGAGATTGCCCAGTGCGCTCCCCTCTCGATTCTGCTGACACGCCAGGCCCTCTATCAGGGGCTGTCGGAGAGCTTCGAGGCTCAAGTGCGCTATGAAGGCTTCACGCTCGACTACCTCTACCGTACGCGCGACCACGCCGAAGCCATCCGCGCCTTCAAGGAGAAGCGCCCGCCGGTGTTTGAAGGGCGGTGATTCAGTGACGAGTGACGAGTGACGAGTGACGAGTGACGAGTGATGAGTGACGGAGTGATGAGTCGAGAGCAAGGCGATGCATCGATTAAGGATTGAAGTAGAAAAACTCGTCACGTGTCACTTGCCACTCGTCACTATCTCAACCTTTGCCTTCTTGCGTAGCTCGGCGACAAACGCCGTCTGGCGCTTTTGCCGCTCGGTCTTCAGCAGCACGGCGCGAATGCGCTCTTGGACCTCGGCAAGTGGTTGGTAACCGGCGGCGCGACGATCGACGACTTTGATGATGTCGTAGCCATACGGCGTGGTGACGACGCCGCTGAGCTGCCCGGGGCCGAGGGGCAAGGCGGCGGTCTCGAACGCTTCGACCAGGTCCCCCTTGGCGAAATAGCCGAGATCGCCACCGTGCGGCGCCGTGGCCGCGTCTTGCGAGTGCTCGCGCGCCAGCTGCGCGAAGTCGGCGCCGGCTTGCAGCTGCGCCAGTACCGCGGCCGCCTGTTTCTGCGCGGCGGCCTGCTCGCTCGCCGAGGCGTGCTCCGGAACCCGGATGAGAATGTGGCTGGCCCGGGTCTGCGGGCCGTGTTTGAACTCATCCTTGTTGTGCTCGTAGAATTCCTTGATTTGGTCGTCCGACACCTGCACATCCTTGAACACGGTGCCCTCGAGCAAGCGGCTCACGGCCATCGTCTTGCGCGTATCGCGACGCAAACTCTCCTCCGTCATGCCTTTCTCTTTGAGCGCCGCATCGAAGCTGCGGGGGTTGGGAAACTTGCTCTTGGTGCGGGCGATGTCCTGGTCCACCGCGGCGTCGGTCACCGTCACCCCGCGGGCCTGACTCTCCTGGTACAGCAGCTCGAAGTCGATCAGCGAGTCGAGCGCGTCGCCGGCCAGCTTGCCGACCGCTTCCGGATCGGGTTGGTTGTCCTGCTCCAGCAGCGCGCCCTGCACGACTTCCCGGACCGACTTGCGATAGATCGGGATGGCGTTGACCCGCGCGACGACGTCGTCGTCGCGCAACGGCCGGATGATGTACTCGGCGACCGCGGCGGTCGTGAGGATGACGAGGACAACACCTGCTCCGCTCAGCCAACTCAGGCAACGCATGGCAACCACCCCTACCATGTGGTTGGCCCCGGTTAAAGTTGAGCGTTCGCTGTCCTCAACGAGCACGCCCCCTGCTTGCTCCGTGTCCGTGACGGTGGCAAACAGCGCGCATGAGCAAACCCCCTGCGTCCATCGACCAACCGGTCGAGTTGCCGGAGTTCTTCGAGTACCTGGGAATGTCGATCGAACGCGCCGGGCCCGAGGACGCGGTCGTGCGCATGCACGTGCCGAAGCAGCTATTGAGCCCGCACGGGCCGGTGCACGGCGGGGCCATTTCGGCGCTGATCGACACGACGATCGGCATCGCCGTGGCTTGCCGGCTGGCACCCG
>CAZTDK010000224.1:0-8966 GCA_964611965.1 uncultured Binatia bacterium (SeqCode)
CGGCGGCTGGCACGGAGGAGGCGGCTACGGAGGTGGATGGCACGGAGGAGGCGGCTATGGCGGTGGCTGGCACGGGGTGGCGATCATTGGCGCGCCGGTGTGGCTGGCGAGCGCTGTGGTGAGCACGGCTGTTGGGATCGTCACCGCACCGTTTGCCATCGCAGCCGCTGCGGCAAACCCATCGTACGACAACGCCCCACCGCCCTACGCCGAACCACCAGCGAACTATGGGGCTGCGCCACAAGTGCAAGCCTACTACGGTCCACCGCCCCGCGCCTACTTCCCGGCGCCGCCGCCTTACTACGGGCCGCCGCCTCGGGCCTACTATCCGCCGCCTCCTCGTCCCTACCCTCCACCGCCGCCGTCCTATTACGGGACACCATAGATTCCCTCGCAAGCAGGCCCCTTACCGGGCTGTCTTGACCCTCTGCCGGCCGCGGCCTAGATTCCGCCGCGTGTTCGGCGATTGAAGATGAGTGAGAACGTCCGGGTGCAGCGCAGGCTGGCGGCGATTCTGAGCGCCGACGTCGCCGGCTACAGCCGTTTGATGGGCGACAACGAGGTGGCCACCATCCGCACCTTGTCCGAATACCGCGCCGCGATCTCCGCAATCGTCGCCACCCATCACGGACGCATCGTGGACATGCCCGGCGACAACCTCCTCGCCGAGTTCGGCAGTGCGATCGATGCGGTCGAGGCCGCGCTCGCCATGCAGGACGAACTGGCGGCGCGCAACGCGCAGCTTCCCGAAGCACGCCGCATGGCGTTTCGCGTCGGCGTCAATCTCGGCGACATCATCACTGAGGACAACCGGATCTACGGCGATGGCGTGAACATTGCCGCGCGCGTCGAGGCGCTCGCGCCGGCAGGCGGCATCTGCGTGTCGGGAAAGGTGCACGAGGAAGTGTGCCGCAAGCTCGCACTCGACTTCGAAGACCTCGGAGAGCACGAGTTGAAGAACATCGCGGCGCGCGTTCGGGTGTACTGCGTCCGCACCGCGGGCGTTGATGCGGCCGCCGGCCCTGCGCCCTCGCCGGGCTCCGCGAAACCTTCCATCCTCGTGCTGCCCTTTACCAACCTGAGCGGCGCGCCGGAGCAGGAGTATTTCGCCGACGGTCTGACCGAGGACATCCTGACCGAGCTGTCGCGCTTCCGCGAGCTGTTCGTGATTTCACGCAACACCTCGTTCAAGTTCAAGGGACAGGCGGCGGATGTAAAGAAGGTCGCGCGCGAGCTTGGCGTTCAATACGTCGTCGAGGGCAGCGTGCGCAAGGCCGGCACCCGGGTGCGCGTCACGGTGCAGCTGATCGACGCGCAATCCGATCACCACGTCTGGGCCGAGCGCTACGACCGGGATCTGGACGACATCTTCGCGATCCAGGACGAGGTCACGTCGGCAATCGTCGCCACGCTTCCCGGGCGCATGGAGGCGGCCGCGCGCAGCCGCACCGGGCGCAAGCCGACGGCAAGCATGGTCTCGTACGAATGCGTGCTGGAAGCCAAGGTGTTGCATCACCGCTCCAGCCGCGACGACAACCTGCGGGCACTGAGTCTCATTCGGCGCGCCATCGAGCTGGACCCGCGGTACGCGCACGCACGCGCGTGGCACGCCTGCATCCTCGGCCAGCAGTGGGGCTACGGCTGGTGCGCCGATCGCGCGGCGATCGAAGCGGAATTCGAACGGGAGCTGCAGGTCGCGCTCGGGCTGGACGAGAACGACAGCGACGTGCACCGTATCCTTGCGGCCGTCGGGGTTCTGCGCGACGATTTCGACAAAGCCATCTACCATCAACAACGCGCCTTGGCGCTGAATCCGAACGACGACCTGATCGTCGTCCAGCAGGGCGAGATCCTTACCTGGCTCGGCCAGGGAGACGAGGGCATCGAGTGGATCCGCAAGGCGATGCGTCTCAATCCCTACCACCCCGAGCGTTTCTGGTTCCATCTGGCGCGCGCCCAGTTCGTCGCGCAGCAGTACGCTGATGCGGTCGATTCCTTGCGACACATCACCGCGCCAGACGGGTTGCACCACGCGCTCCTCGCCGCCTGTCACGCACAGATGAGCAATGGCGAGCCCGCGAGCGCGCACGCCGCGGAGGTACTCAAACGCATTCCCGGTTTCGCCATCCGCCAGCATTGCCTGCCGCTGCTGCACTACCGCCGCGAGACAGATCTCGCGCACCACCTCGAAGCGCTGCGCAAAGCCGGGTTGCCGGAGTAGATGTGGAAGATGCGCGGATGGCCGGTTGGGACGTCGCTCGGCTGTGGCGAGTGTACGTCCGTCCGCAGCAAAGGGGAGAAGTCCCATTTGCGGGCATCTCGGACTATCGGACCGGGCCCTGCGACCGCATGTCGTCGGGCCGAGTAAGCTGGACGATCGGGATCCTTCGACCGACCTTCGCCGCGTCGTGTCGATAATTGGAGAACGCCGGGAAGACGCGGTCAGCGAGCGCCCACAACCGCTCGCGTTCGGCATCGTCGTGCACCGCCGTCGCCCGCATCGGCATTCCACCGAACGTGACGTCCGGGTAAGCGGACGGGTTGTGATACCAGCCCGGGTGTTTCGCGCTGCCGGCATTCGAGGCGACGATGATGCCCCGGTCGCCGTCATGGAAGTAAATGATCGCATTTCGTCGCAGCGCGCGGCTCCTCGCCCCACGGGTCTCGAGCAGCGCGGTGGGGAAGACGAGCGTCGTGGCCATGCGGCCGCGCGTGATTCGCAGGAGCAGTGGATCGATCTTCCAGTTGACGTGGCGCGAGATGAACCCGGCGACGCGGGTGGCCGCGAGCGCGGCATAGAAGCGCGCAAAGCGGCCAGGCATACGGGTCGGATCGACGTATCTGAGTTGCGCGGCCACTGCGGCGGGCCCCTCTGAAGACTGGAACCGCTAAAACGTCAGCACCGCGCGAAACCGCGCCCTGCCCTCGGCGACCCGATCGTAAGCCAGATGGAGCTTGTCGAACGGGTAGGCTTCGGTCATCACCTTCACCTTCCCCTGGGCCGCGAAATCCAGGGCTTCATAGAGGAAGTCGCGGCGGTTTTGCTGGCTGCCCACGACGCGAATCCGCTTCATGATCAGATCCGTAAGAGAAACAGCCAGCGGTTTGGCTTCGAAACCCATGACGACGAGACGTCCGTCCGGTCGTATGCCTTGGATGGCGTCCACCATCGAGTCGGTCGAGTTCCCCGTGCCGAGGACCACGTCAGCGCCACCGAGCTTGGCCAGCGCGGCTCCGTTCTTCACTACTTCATCCGCTCCCAATTGCCTGGCGAGCGCCTCCTTGTCGGGAGAATGCGTGATGGCAACGGTCTTGAAACCCGCGGCCTTGGCGTATTGCAAAGCGAGGTGCCCGAGCCCGCCGATTCCGACCACGGCCACCGTCTCGTGTGGTTGCGGTTCGGCCCAGCGCAGACCGCTGTAGACGGTGTAGCCGGCGCAGAAAATGGGCGCCGCCTGTTCGTAGCTCAGCGCGTCGGGAAGCGGCACGGTCGCGTCGCCGAAGGCAACCATGTACTCGGCGTGTCCGCCCGCGATGTTGACACTGGTGCCGATCTGTTCCGCGCAGAACATCGGCTTGCCGCGCAGGCACCATTCGCAGTGCATGCAGGAGGCCTGCACCCAGGGCACCCCGACCCGATCGCCCACCTTGCGGCCACGCACGCCGCCGCCGACGGTGACGATCTCGCCGACCGGCTCATGGCCCAAGGTGCGCGGGAACACACCGGGGAAGCTGCCCATCGTCTGATGGACGTCGGTGTAACAGATGCCGCTGGCGTGCATCTTGATCAGCACCTGATTCGGCCCGGGCTCAGGCTTCGGGAGGTCCTTGACTTCCCACTTTTGGTTTACGGCGGGGACGATAGAGGCTCTCATGGGCGGGGCTCCTTCTGGTCGCAGTGGAATGGAGTCTAGATCATCCATGCGGCGCTTCACAGCCCACTTCGACCGCGGTCTGCGTCATCGCGCTGAGGGCTCGTTCCAGCACCACCCGCGGATCGCCAACGCCCTGCCGAGCGCGGAACCCCACGTGCTGATCGGGGCGCACGAGCAACGCCCCGTTCGCTTCCATCGCGGCAACGGCGGACCACCAGTGCTCCGGATCGGCCACCTCGGCACCGATCCGCAACCAGCGGATCGGCACCTCCATCCGCTGAACGGCTTCACCCCACGCCGCTCCCTCGGGACCGGTAAGCAGGGTGAACCGGTCCAGCGCAATCAGGTCGAGGGTGGAAACGCGACGGCCGTCGTGTTCCACCCAGCCATGCGGGAGGCGTGCACCCGGACGACTGGTGGGGATGAGCTCGCGCACCGGATTCGTCGGAACTGCAGCTGCGCTTCCGTCCGCAACCAGCGCGCCGGCCTCGTACGCATACCCCAGCTGCAAGCCCAGCATATCGAAGTGCTCAGCCTGGTGCTCGATCGCCGCGGCCACCGCGGAGCGGCGGGTGGCGTCGGAGAGCATCTCGTCAAAATGCTGCTGCGACACGGCGGGGTCATCACTGAAGCCGATCGCCTGCGGCACCTCGAGCAGGCGCACCGCGTTTTGAAGACTCTGCTCCGCGTTGTAGCGGGCGATCGGTTGACGTTCTTGCTCGTAGGTATCGAGGAGACGAGGATCTGCCCAACCGTTCTCGATCGCAGCGATCTTCCAGATCAGATTGTGCGCGTCTTGTACTCCGGTATTCAGCCCGAGCCCGCCGGTGGGTGGGAAGCGATGCGCCGCATCACCGGCCAGGAGAATGCGCCCGTCGCGGTAGCGTTCGGCAATCTGCGAGGTCATGACCCACGGCGACACCGTGCGAATTGTCAGGGGCACTCCGTTGTCCACCATCGCCCGCCGCACGATGGCCTCACAGCAGGCTGTATCGTAGCGCTCAATCGAGTCCCGGTCGGGATCCCACGCATGCATGAAGACCCACTCACGATCGATGTCGTGAGCAACGAAGGTCCCCATACACGACGGGTCCGCAATCCAGTAAAGAACGCCGGGACACTCGGACACCAGCTGACGCAGGTTGGCTTCGAAATGGATCATGACGAAGCTCTGAATACGGTCGGGACCGATCGTTTGGATGCCCAGCGCCTTGCGCACCGAGCTACCCGCGCCGTCCGCCGCGATCAAATATCGACTGCGCACCTCATACACCTCGCCGGCATCGAGGTCGCGCACGCGCGCGGTGACGCCGTCATCACTTTGCTGCACCGCCTCGCATTGGTGGCCATAGCCCAGGCTCGTCCCGCCACGTTTCAATGACGCGAGCAACAGCGGCTCGAGGTGATGCTGGGAGAGATTCCGCAACGGTGTGGGCGTGAGGGTGAGCACCTCGTCGCCCTGCCTTTCATACGGCAGGCGGCCGAGCACCTCGCCGCCCAGTCGGGTGACCCAGTAGACGGATCCGGCATCCTTTGGATCCTTCGCCGCCGCCAGCACGGCTTGCATGTCCACTCCAGCCTGGCGCCAGATTTCGAACGTGCGAGCGTTCACAACATGGGCGGCAGGCGCGCGCTGCGGTCCCGGCCGACGTTCGATGATGCGGCAGCTGATCCCCAGCCGCGACAGGAGCAACCCCGCCGTCAGTCCGGTCGGACCACCGCCCACAACCAGCACCGCTGTCTCGACGTGCTTCATTTCACCTCGGCGTCAGCCCCTCGATCTACCACTGTAAATCCGAGGAGCAACAGCATGCTGAGCGGCCCCTCACTCCTCACCCGTTACCCCTTACTCCTGACTCCTTACTCCTCACTCCTGACTTCTCACTCCTGACTTCACAGCAGGCCCGAATAGGTACCGCCGTCGAGTTGAAGATTCTGGCCGGAGATGAAGCCCGCATGAACACTGCAGAGAAACGCGCACGCCGCGCCGACCTCGTCGGGTCGTCCGAGGCGTTTGGCCGCGATGGAATTCCGCATCTCCGCGTACGACTCCTCGACCGAGCGGCCGTGCAACATTGCCGTCAGCTCGGCCATGAACCGCTGCCGGTCCGTATCGATGCGCTCCGGCAGAATATTGTTGATCGTCACGTTCGCGTGCGCGACCTCGCGGGAGATCGCTTTGCAGAACGCGGTCAGACCCGCGCGCGCGGTGGTGGAGAGACCCATCGGGGCCAGCGGGGTCTTCACCATCGCGGAGGTGATGTTGACGATGCGGCCGAAGCGGCGCTCCACCATGCCGTCGAGCACCGCACGCAGCATGAGGATCGGCGCCAGCATGTTGCCTTCGAGCGCGCCCAGCCACGTGTCGTGATCCCAGTCTTGGAAACGGCCGGGCGGTGGGCCGCCATTGTTGTTGATCAAAATATCCGGTGCCGGGCAGGCATCGAGCAGCGCCTGGCGTGTATCTTCGTACGCGATGTCTCCGGCAACCGTGACCACGCGGACTGCCGCGAGCGCCCGAATCTCCGCCGCCGTCGCCTCGAGCGGCTCGGTGTTTCGGGCGTTGATCGTGACGTGCACACCCTCGCGGGCAAGTGCGATGGCGCACGCCTTCCCGATGCCTTTGCTGGCGGCACAAACGATTGCGGTTCTCTCTCGGATGCCGAGGTCCATGGTGTCTCCCGCGTCGCACCGGTGCTCTCAGAAGTCCAGATCGGGGGGTGGCATCGGTCCCCATTGGTTCAGCGCGTTGAGGATGTGGTGCGACCCGGCCGGCGCGTCCGCCTGCAGCAAGTCGCTGTCGGTCCAGTGCTCGATCGTAAAGCCGAGCGGATCCTTCCAGTAGTCGAAGATCTGGCCGCCGAGGATGTGGCGGCCGACACCCCAATAGGGTCGGCCGCCGTCGCCGTGGCGCTCGAGATGGTCGCGGCCGGCCATCAGGTCGTCGAAGTCGGCGACCTCCCAGGACACGTGCCCAAGCTTTACCTCCGGCGTCTCGAGCACGAGCAGGGTGTGATGATCGGCGGGCTGCGTCCCGCGGTCGCAGCGCAGGAAGCGGCCGATGGGCTTCTCCGGTCCTTCCATGTAGATGTCGTCGGAGACCAGCATGCCGAGTGTCTCCTGGTACCACCGCGCCAGCGTCGTGAGGTCCGTCGTCTTGAGCGCGGCATGCCCGCAGCGTTTCACCTGAGCAGGCCCCGCGGGAACGCGCTGCAGGGTACCCACGCGGGGCCGATCGGCAGCGGTGTTCAGCGGCGGATGGATGCGCAACGGCAGCCCTTCGAGTGGCTCGATGCCGTGCACCACGTCGACGTGGCGGCCGTCGGGGTCACGCAGCCGCACCACCTGCCCGCCGCCCGGCTCGTCGAGTGCCTCGACCCGGGCACCGGTGGCTTGCGCCAGAGCGCCCAAGTCGGCGCCAGCACTGGCCCAGAACGCCAGGCCAAGGAACGCCGGGTCGCCGCGGTGGGTAACGTGGACGTGATGGTCGGCAGACGTACCGCGCATGTACAGGGCGTCGCTCGTGCGTGCCGACCGGTGCATGCCGAAGGCGACGAGGAATGCTTCCATCCGGTCAAGATCCGGAGCAGAAAAACGCGGAAAGGCGATATCGTTCACCTTGATGGTGGGATTGTGCATGCCGTCCTCCTCTGATTGCCTCGCTCGATCGTGCCGGAGTATACAACCGCACGCGGCCGCCCGCTTTGCCGGACGAGACGCTCGCTTTGCCGGACGAGACAAGATGGGCGTATGACCACGAGAGCCTCAGCGAGCACCCACTCGACGATCGGCAGCTGGGCCGGCACCATCATCAGGGCCCTTGATGCGCGGGGTCTGCACGGCGACGAGCTCGCCCGCGCCGCCGGCATCAAGCCGGAATCGCTGCAGGATGTCGATGCCCGCGTGCCGCGCGACGCGCTCACCCGCTTCTGGCATCTGGCCGTCCAGACGACGGGCGAGCCGTGCTTTGGGCTTACCGTGATCCGCTACGCCGCGCCGACCAGCTTCCACGCGCTTGGCTACGCGGTCCTGGCGAGCGAAACGCTGAAGGAAGCGCTGGAGCGCATCGTCCGCTACCGTCGACTGATCGGCGACATCGTCACGCTCAGCCTCGAGGAGAGAGACGATCGCTACCGATTCACCATCGACGTCTCGTCGTCGCCGGGCGCGGTTCCCTTCGAGGCGGTCGACGCATTTGCCGCGACGATCGTGCGCCAGGCACGCCTGCTGCGCGGCGATCGCGCGCTCGCTCCGTTGGCCGTCTCGTTGCAGCGGCCGGAGCCCGCAATCTCCGCCCCCTTTCAGCGGGCATTTCGCGCGCCGGTTTCCTTCTCGCAGCCGCTGAACTTCTTGGAGTTTCGTCGCGCCGATCTGGAGCTGCGGCTCCCGGCCGCAAACGCCGAGTTGGCGCGTCGGAACGACGAGGTGGTGGTACGCTATCTCGCACGCTTGGAGGAGGCGGGCCTATCGACCCGCGTCCAGCAGGCCGTGCTCGATACGCTGCCGAATGGCGCACCGACGAAGCAGATGGTGGCGCGCCGACTGGGCATGAGCCCGCGCAATCTGCAGCGCCACCTCGCCACCGAAGGCACGTCCTTCAAGGAACTGCTGAACGATGCCCGCATGAGCCTGGCGCGCACTTATATCGAGGCCGGTCGCATGCCGATGACGGAGATCGCGTTCGTCCTCGGGTTCGCCGACATCAGCGCATTCTCACGCGCCTTCAAGCGCTGGACCGGTCGGTCTCCGCGCGAATACGCAACCAAAAGAGGAGCCGGGGACGCATTTGAATGAAGCGCGCAGCTGCGAGGCCTCGGCCAACGCGTCGGTCGGAACCCTCAGCGCGAAGAACCAGCAAAGCCTCGGACCAATGTGGCGATTTCAGCTGCGGCCGTGTCCAAGGCGAAATGACCGGCATCGAGAATGTGAACTTGCGCGTTCGGCACGTCCCGGCGATAGGCTTCCGGTTCGCAGAGCTCGAACGAGAGATCATACTTCCCCCAGATCACCAGCAGGCGCGGCTGCCGCTCGCGCATCCATGCTTGCCATTTCGGGTAGGCGTCCACGTTGGTTCGATAGTCGTAGAACAGG
>CAZTDK010000225.1:0-8922 GCA_964611965.1 uncultured Binatia bacterium (SeqCode)
TGGCGCAGCAGGCACCGGAGGTCTTCGCCGTGCTCCGCACCGTGCTGTTCGGCGTGTACGTCGGGGTGTTCAGCGTCCTGGAACCCACGGTTCGCGGGTTGCTCCACGGAAAAGGCCTGACAGCAGGCTTGGCTGATCTCGCGAGCAAAGGTCGGAATGAATTGCTCGCGGAGTGTCTCATCATTGCTTGTGCCTTCGTCCCGTTCTTCGCGTTCAAGGAATTGGAAGGGGTGCTCGGCAAGGACAAACTCCGGGATCTCTTCTGGAGCCGACGTGCGGCTATAGCTCCTGAGGGGGAGCGTTCCTGAGGCTCCTTTCCTTTACCTCACTGCTTTGAGATCCGTACGTTCCTCCTGGGGAGTTTGGCAGTCTGGACCGGGCAGAGCGCGAGTAACCGGGCTTCGAAATCTCAAGGTCTTTCGCGACAACCTGTTCGCTGGCGAAGAATCTCGGAGCCGCGATTGGCTACAAAAGGCCATTGCGACAAAGGCCACCAAGATCGCCAGCCCCTTCGAACGCGGCGAAATCATTGGTACGAAAATGGTCGCACGTGGACTCGAACCACGGACCTCCTGCATGTGAGGCAGGCGCTCTAACCAGCTGAGCTATGCGACCGGATCGATGCGCGATAACGCAGTGGACGCGGTTACCATAGCCGCTACGCCGACGCAATGGGCCGAGCGGCATTCGCGCCGCTGCGCTGGTCGCGCGGGACCGATTGACGCGCTGCATTGACATTCTGACGCGCTGCGTTAGAATGCGCGGGTAGGAGGTGATGACCATGGCCGCAAAGAAGACGAAGAAAGTGGAAGGCTGGACGGAGGTGCTGCCCCGACGGTTCACCGAGCTGCAAGCCACCGTCGAGAAGCGGGTCCGCAAGGGACTCGACGAGGTAGCAGAGATGCTCCCGATGGAGCCCAAGAAGGTTGTCAAACGGTTGACCGCCGATGTGGAACGCGTGCGTCACGATCTGCGTAAGCGGGGCGAAGCGCTGCGCAAGCAGGGCGACAAGATGTTCGCTGACACTCGCAAGCGCACGGAGAAGTTCACGACGCAGGTTCAGAAGCGGGTGGAGGGGGCCATTGTCCCGCTGACGAAGAGTCTGGACCTGGCCTCGCGAACCGAAGTCGAGAAGTTGCGCAAACGCCTGGAACACCTGGAGCGCAAGATCGACGTGCGCGCCGAGCATTCGGCCACTGCCTGAATCCAGCCCGACGACGCGGCGCCGCCCTCAGCGGCGCCGCCCCCAACCACCGCCGCCCGGTGTCAAGAGGCGAATCCGCTCACCGGCGGCGAGCGTAAGCATCGTTTTGCCGGCGAGCGTGCGAGCTTTGCCGGAACGCAGCAGCAGATTGCGTCCGAGTTGACCCTTGGCGCCTCCGTGCAAGCCGTAGGGGCGGAGACGGCGTCTTTCGGTGAGTAGTGTAACCTGCACCGGCGTGAGTGCTTCGATCTCGCGGATGATGCCGGTGCCGCCGCGGTGCGTCCCGCCGGCTCCACGCCCGGGCCGGAGACCGTAGCGGGTAATTCGCAGTGGGTACGCCGCTTCCAGGGTTTCGATGGGCGTGTTCAGCGTGTTGGTCATGTGCGTATGCAGCCCGGATACGCCGGGACCGCCGGGTCCCGCACCGCTGCCTCCGGCAATGGTTTCGTAGTACGCGAAGTTGCGCTTGCGGAAGGGATCGTAGCCACCGAGCGCCAGGTTGTTCATCGACCCGCAGCTCGCGGCGGGAATGCGCTCGGGCGCGGCGGCCGCGAGTGCCTTCAGCAGGACATCGACGATGCGCTGCGAGGTTTCGACGTTGCCGCCGGCGACGGCCGCGGGGGATTCCGCATTGACCAACGTCCCGCGCGGCGCCACGACGCGCAGCGGACGGAGCAGACCGGCATTCGCCGGAATGTCGTCGCCTGCCAGCAGCTGGAACGTGTACAACACCGCTGCCAACGTCACCGCGTAGTTGGCGTTCATGCCGCCACGGACCTGGGGCGCCGTTCCGGTAAAGTCGATCAGCGCACGACCGCCGCCGATGCAAATCGTCACGCGGAGCGGAATGCGCCGGCTGCCGGCGCCGTCGTCATCCATCCAATCTTCAGCGCGGTACGTCCCGCGCGGCAAACGGCGCAGCGCCGCGGCCATGCAACGGGCGGAATAGTTTTGTAGCGCGTCCATGGCTGCCATGGTTGCGGCCTGCCCAACCTGCGTGGTGAGCTGGCGCACCCGCGTGACCCCGAGACGGAGCGCTGCCAGTTGCGCCAACAGGTCGCCACGGCGCTCGTCGGCAACCCGGGTGTTGGCCAGGAAGAGGCGCAGAACATCGTCGACCATCCGACCGCCCGCCACCAGGCGCACCGGCGGGAGTCGAAAACCCTCCTGATAGATCTCCGTCGCCAACGGCATCGAGCCCGGGGCGGCACCGCCGATGTCGGCATGATGCGCCCGGTTGGCGACGTACCCGAACGGGCGGCGGCGCGCGCCAGGGAGAAATACCGGAGCGACCACTGTCACGTCCGGCAGATGCGTTCCGCCGGCGTACGGGTCGTTGAGGATGGCGACGTCGCCCACCGCCAAGGTTAGCTGCGCGATCGCCGCTTGCACCGACAGGGGCGTCGATCCCAGGTGCACGGGGATGTGCGCCGCCTGCGCAACCATCTCGCCGGCACCATCAAAGACGGCGCACGAGAAGTCGCGCCGCTCTTTGATGTTGGGCGAGAAGGCACTGCGACACAAGGCCACACCCATTTCCTCGGCGATGGCGCTGAGGCGGTGGTTGAACACCTCCAAGGTAATTGCGTCAACCCGCATATATCAGCCCAATCCAAGAATAGGGCTCACGCAAAGGCGCCAAACCGCAAAGGAAGATGCCAAGAAATAGATGCGGCTTGCTGCGCCTCATTTCTCTTGCGCCAAATCTGAATCCCATTTCTCAAATCCGTTCCCTGCGCCTTACTCTTTGCGTCTTTGCGGCTTTGCGTGAGCTTTGTTTTTCGGGAATGGCCGTGAGCTCCAGATGGCCGGTACGCAGCACAGTGGCGCGCCACCCCGGGGGGAGAAAGGTCGTGGCGCTGAATTCGGTGATCAACGCGGGGCCGCGGACGCGCGCACCGACCGCGAGTGCATCGCGGGCATATGTCGCGGCCACCAACCAGCGACCCGACGAGCGGACCCGCTGGCGCGTCACCAATTGCGGTCTTGTCGGGGTGAACGCCGGATGACGCGGACGGGCGCCGCGGCCAATCGCGGCAATCCGCAGGTTGACAACCTCGATCGGACGATCGTAGTCCGCGTAGCCGTAGAGGCGCGCGTGTGCGGTGTGGAACGCGTCGGCGAAGCGCGCGCTGAAGGGCAGGGGGATTTCGTACGACTGCCCGACGTAGCGCAGGTCGAGCATCTTCACGACCTTGCAGGCCCGGGGTGGGATCCCTTCGGCGCGCAACTCCTGGCGCGCCGTGTGCTCGAGCGGCGCCAGCAGCGCGCGTAGCCGGGGGGCGGTCGGTTGTGCCAAACGCACCGTGCACACGGAGTCGCGTTGCACGTCGGCCGCCGCCGCGCCCCACGCCGACAGCAGCCCCGGGTGTCGCGGGACGATCACCCTGCGAATCCCCAGTGCGGCGGCCAGCTCGCACGCGTGTTGCCCCGCGGCGCCGCCGAAGGCCATCAACGCGTAGTCGCGCGGATCGTGCCCGCGTTCGATCGAAATGCGTCGAATGGCGCGCTCCATACCGGCGTTCACAACGCGCACGATCCCTTCGGCGGCGGCCTCAGCGGGGACGTGGAGTGCACCGGCGAGCGGCGCCACGGCGGCGCGCGCGCGCGCCGCGTCCAACGGCATGCGGCCACCGAGAAATGTGGCGCTGGTCAGACGGCCGAGCAGCACGTTCGCGTCGGTGACGGTTGCCACACGGCCCTTCCCGTAGCATGCCGGTCCCGGGGCTGCGCCGGCGCTTTCGGGGCCGACCTTCAGCGCGCCACCCGCGTCGATCCGTGCCAGCGAGCCGCCGCCGGCGCCGACGGTATGAATGTCGAGCGCTGGCACTTTGAGGGGCAACCCGCCGATCTCCCACTCGCCGCGGAGGACGGGCGCGCCGTCGATGAGACTGACATCGGTTGAGGTGCCGCCCATGTCGAAGGTGATCACCCGGCGCAACCCGAGCGCACGCGCCACGGCGCACGCGCCGGTGACTCCGGCGGCTGGTCCGGACAGAACCGTGCGCACTGCCTCGCGCGCCGCCAACGGCGCCGAGATGGCGCCGCCGTTCGATTGCATCACCCGCAGCCGCGCCCCGGGCACGTTGCCTTCAAGGGTGCGCAGATGGCGGCTCATGACTGGCCCAACATAGGCGTTGATGACGGTCGTGCTCAACCGTTCGTACTCGCGATGCTCGGCGATCAGCTCATGCGAAAGTGTGTAGAACTCGATCCCCCTCGCCGCGAGGCCGCGGCCGAGCAGGCGCTCGTGCGCCGGATTCGCATAGGCATGGAGTAAACAGACCGCGACCGCTTCGGGGTGTTGCCGGCACATGGCCCGTAACGCCGCTCGCAACGCCGGTTGGCTGAGTGGACGCAGTGCCTCTCCATCGTACAACATGCGTTCCGCAACGCCGACGCGGCGGGCGCGCGGCACGAGCGGCGGCGAGCGGCGCGGTTCCAGGGCATACAGCAGCGGCCGATTCTGCCGGCCAATCTCCAGAACGTCCTCGAAGCCGGCGGTGGTCAACAGCACCACCCGCGCGCCACGCCGCTCGAGCAAGGCGTTGGTCGCTACCGTCGAGCCGTAGGTAATGAGCTGGGGGCTTGCTTCGGGAACGAGCTCACAGAGGCCGCGCAGCACCGCACGCGCCGGGTCGGCCGGGGTCGAAAGGACCTTGTGGGTGCGCAGCTCGCCGTCCACGAAGGCGATGAGATCGGTGAACGTTCCGCCGGTGTCGACGCCGATGATGGCGGTCGTGCGTTGCCCCCGCGGCATCGGCAATCACCTCGGACAGGCAACGAAAAAGGCCGCCGCGGTTTCCCGTGGCGGCCTCAGTGCGCAGGTCGTGCAGCTGCCGCTCACGCCGCAGCCGCCTCCTTTGAGGAGCTGGCTTTGGTTTTCGACTCGCTCTTCGAGGATTTCTTCTCAGCTGACTTGGTGTCGGTCGTCGCAGTGTCCGCAGCCTTGCTCTCGCTCGCCGTGTCGCTCTTCTCGGTCTTGCTGTCCTTCGACTCGGTGCCGGACTCTTTCGACTTGCCGTCTTTGCGGGCGTAGTCCGTAACGTACCAGCCGGTGCCCTTCAGATGGAACGAGGTATTCGAGATCAGCTTGGTGACCTTGCCGCGACAGGTCGGGCAGCGTTTCAGGTGCGGATCGGTGATCTTCTGCACCGTCTCGAATTGGCCACACTTGTTGCACCGATACTCATAGATCGGCATACGAAACCTCCAGGCAGCTGGTTTAACCACGCCCCCTTTTTTTGTCAACGCAGGCGTGCAGCACGGCATGCAGCTGTTCCAGGCACGCAGAGTGGTCCAGGCAATCGACCTCGACGAGCTTTTCCCGTCCGGTGGTGCCGTGCACGATGCGGATCGCCCGGCGTGGAACCTGGAGGGTTTTGGAGAGCAGATCCACCAGCGCCGCGTTCGCCGCTCCCTCGACGGGCGGCGCGTGTACTTGCACCTTGAGGGCGTCGCCGTGACGCCCGATGATACGGGTCTGTGCGGCCCGCGGTTGTAGATGGATCTGCAGCCGCAGGGTCGTCGGGGCGCTCCGCACCGCGCTCACCGCAGCGAAATCGCCAGATCCTGCAGGCTGGTCACCAGGAAGCCTTGCAGGAAGTAGATGGCGAGCAATACGATCAGCGGAGAGAAATCGATGCCGCCGGTGGAGAAGGGCATGCTGCGACGGATACGATAGAGCAGCGGCTCGGTGGCGCTGTACAGGAAGCGGACGATTGGATTGTACGGGTCGGGATTCACCCACGAGATGAGCGCGCGGGCAATCACGATCCACGTGTAGAAGGTCAGGACCCATTGCAACACCGAAGCGGTTGCAATCAAGAAATTTGAGAGGAGGAGGATGAACATGGGGCCTGCGGCCGGCGTCCTTTCTATGGTCCGCTCCCGTGGGTCGCTGCGGGCTGCCGAGTCCGACGGGTGCTTGCCTTCGTGTAGCGCGGAGGCCGAGCGGTCACAAGCGCTGCGGTCGACAATCACGCCTTGACGGGTTGCGGCGGAGCGACTAAGTCGGGACACTATCTTCGGGGTGCGTGTTTTTGATGACGGTACAGGGTCGCGATACCAAGGCGGAGGCGCTCCCGGCGCCGTCGCGCATGTCCCGCACGCACCTGGTGTCGTGGGCGCTGGTGCTGGGCATCGCCGCATTGGTACTGCTGTTCGTCTTCTCGGATGCGCGCAAGCTGTGGGAGATTGCCTCGACCCTCAGTGTCTGGCGGCTGTCGATTCCGTTGGGGTGCGCCTTGTTGAGCTACGTGTTGATGGCCCTGTCGTACCAGGGGATCGCGCGCGCGGCCGGCGCCGAGGTGCCCTTCTGGGAGATGTTGAAGATCACTTTTGTCGCCAACACCGTCAACTATGTCGTGTCGACTGGTGGCATCAGCGGCTTCGCCGTGCGCCTGTACTTTTTCATCCGCCTCAAAATCCCGTCGGGCACCGCGGTGATCATCTCGCTGGTTCAGGGGGTGGTCACCAACTTGATCTTGCTGCTGTTCGTCGTCGTTGGGTTCGCATATTTGCTCACCGCCAACAGCTTGCACGGGTACGCGCTCGGCACCACCGCGGGGCTGTTGTTCCTGTTCATTCTTGTCGCGGTCGTGGCAATTGTGTTGCTCGTACATCGCCAATTGCGGCGGCGGACACTGTTTTTCATGTCTGAGGTCGTGCACTGGTTCACGCACCGGTTCTTGCCCCGCCACAAACCGGGGCGCCTGCACATCTGGCGCTTTCAGCGGAATCTCAATCGCGGTATCGATTTCGTGCTGGCGCGCAAGGCGCATATGGTGGTGCCGACGCTGTGGATCATCGCCGACTGGGCGGTGACCCTGCTCATTCTCTGGGGCGGCTTTGTGGCGGTGAACTATCCCATCCCGTTGAGCTTTGTGGTCGTCGGATTCGCCGTGGGCATCATTCTGTCGTTGGTGTCCTTCGTGCCCGGCGGCCTGGGCGTCATGGAGGGCTCGATGGCGGCGATCTTCGCGAGCCTCTCGGTGCCGTTCGAAACCGCCGTCGTGGCGGTGCTGATTTTCCGGGTCGCCTACTACGTTCTGCCGATGATCATCAGTGTGTTCTTCTTCCGCGGCATGCTGCTGCAGGGAGCGCGGGTCGGACCGGACGTGCTCGAAGCTCCGCCCGAACAAAGCGCGTGATGGATGAGTGAATTATTTGACAACCGCAGATGATTGCCGCAAACTCCGATCGTTGGTGTGGGGGCGAGGTGGTAGGGAGGGTGATGCAACGCGCCGGAAATTCATTGGTCCTTGTCGTGCTGCTGTTCGGAGGGGCGGCGGGTACGGCCACGGCGGCCCAAAGGCACCTGCATCCGTCGAATCATTCGACGATCACCGCCAAAGCCGCGATTCTGGTCGACAACCAGACGGGGGAGATCCTCTGGCAGCGCAACCCCGATCTGCCCTTGCCGCCGGCCAGCACGACGAAAGTCGTAACCGCGATGCTGGCCTTGCAGAGCGGTCGTCTCGATGACTCGCTGACCGTCACCGCGGAGGCCGCGCACGCGCCGCCCTCGAAGATCAGCCTGCACACCGGCTGGCGCATGCGGCTGCGCGATCTCGTCTATGCCGTTCTGCTCAATTCGGCCAATGATGCCAGCGTGGTCATCGCCGAGGGTCTCTCCGGATCCATCAGTGACTTCGCCGACCGCATGAACGCCGAAGCGCGACTGCTCGGAGCCACGAACACGCACTTCGTCAACCCGAACGGCCTGCCGGCATCGAACCACTACTCAACGGTCCGTGACCTCGCGACGATGTTCTCGCATGCCCTGAAGAATCCGCTCTTCGAAAGCATCGTGAACACCAAGAGCACCACGGTGATGCCGACGTTGGGCTCGAAGCGCGTGATCAACTTGCACACCCACAACCGACTGCTCGGCAACTATCACATCCACGTGGTTGGCAAGACCGGTTGGACGGTTGCGGCGAAGAAATGCTTCGTCGGCGCAGCGACCGCCGACGGCCGCGAGCTGATCGTCGCCGTGATGGGATCGAATGACCTGTGGGGTGACCTCAAACGGTTGCTTGAATTCGGCTTCAGTGGGAGCAATGCGCCGCCCCAGGAAAATGCAATCGTGGAAGCCGCGGCGACGGAACCCGAGGCGGTGGCTCCAGGAAATAGTGATGCCGACGATCTCCCGAGCCTGCGCGCTGCGCCCGCGCTGCGGTACGCCGTGCAAATCGGCACCTTCCGGAAGCTCCGCGCCGCGGCGCACCTGAAGAAGACGGTTGCGGCAAAGGGCTACGTGGCACGGATCGACAAGGTGCACGACGGTGGGCGGAGCCTGTATCGCGTGTCGATCGGCAACTACGGGGATCGTCGGAGCGCCCAGCAGGCGGCGGCGCAGATCAAGAGAACCCACAACAATCTCAGCCCGTTTATCGTCTCTGCCAGCTGAGGGTGGATAACAAGCCACCCCGGCGGTGGGGCACGCAAGTCCGCGGCGGAGCTGGGCATTGCCAAGGTTCAACTCGGCAGCGCGTCGTCGAGCAGCTTGCGCGTTCAGGATGGCGAACCCCAACGCCGGGCCTGCGGAAAAGATGTCGACGACGCCAGGCTACCTGCTACAGTGAGTCGAGCACGACATGCGACGGAAAGGGCAGCAGTGAGTCAACTCGCTTCCAGTGTGCCAACGGGACGACGAACGCCGACTCCCTCGCGCGAGGACCGCGCGTGCAGTGCGCCGCGCGCCACGGCTGTGC
>CAZTDK010000226.1:0-8837 GCA_964611965.1 uncultured Binatia bacterium (SeqCode)
CGCGGCGGAGCGCATCGCCCAGCCGTTGTTGAAGGACCGCCGTCTCTCGAGCATCCCGGCACTCAATCGGCTCCTGGAACGCTTCGGTCCGGTGAAACGCTTGGTCCAGATGATTCAACAAGCGGGACTGACCAACCGCGTCGGTGAAGTGCTCCTCTACATTCCGTTGCTGGCGTCTCTGGGTTGTCTCGCGGGCATGTTGTTTACCGGCAATGCGTTGATCAGCCTGGTATTGACCGGGCTTGGCGGGTTCATTCCGCTCATCGTCGTGCGGCGCAAGCGCAATACGCGCATGCGTTTGTTCGGCGAGCAGCTCCCCGATGCTCTCGATCTTTTGCGCGCCGCGTTGCAAGCCGGCCACAGCTTCGTGACCGCTTTATACGTGGTCGCCGATGAATTCCCGGATCCGATTGCCGAGGAACTGCGCATCGTTGCCGAGGAAATGCGCTTGGGCATGCCGACTCGCGATGCACTCTACCGCTTGCGCAACCGTGTCGACGACGAGAACCTCCCCATCCTCGTGGTGGGACTGATGGTGACGCAAGATATCGGCGGCAACCTGGCGGAGGTGCTCGATAACATTTGTCATACCATCCGCGAGCGCTTTAAGCTCTTGCGCGATGTGCAGGTGATGACAGCACAGGGCCGGCTATCAGGGCTGGTGCTCACGGCGTTGCCGGTGCTGGTCGCCGGGTTGATGTTCTTCCTGACCCCGACGTATTTCCGGCCCATGCTGGAGAGCTCCAAGGGGTTGTATATGATCGGCTACGCGCTCGTGAGCATCGTCATCGGGCATCTCATCATCCAGCGCATCGTGCGCATTCGCGTGTGAAGATCCTATGACGCTGCTGCTTATACCGGCGGCGGTTTTCGTCGTCGTCAGCCTGGTGCTCTTGTCGCTGTACTCGCTGATCTCGGCGGAGTCTCCGATCACCAAGCGCCTCCAACGTCTCGTCCCCGAGACCGCGGTACCGGTGTCCCTGGGGCAGCCGGCATCGCAGAGGCCCAGTCCGTTGGCCCGCTTGGTTACGGCAGTTGGGCAGTATGGTCTTGGGCGCGGTGATGCGTCGCTGAGCAAGAAGCTTTCGGCTGCCGGGATGCGCGGCAGCAATGCGACCCTGGCGTTTCTCGGCGCGCGTACGCTGCTGAGCTTCGGCCCGGCGCTGGTCATCCTGGTGCCGAAGGTCTCCTCAGGCCAGCCGCTGACGTCGGCGCTGTGGCAGGCCGGGGCGGCGTTTTTCGGCGGTCACCTAGTATGCAATTGGTTCCTGAACCGGCGCATGCGCAACCGCGTGCGGCAACTGACGGAGGCGCTCCCAGACGCGCTCGACCTGATGGTGGTGTGCCTCGAGGCCGGTCTCGGGCTGAATGCCACGATTGCGCGCGTTGGGGAAGAGCGCGCCGCCATGAATGATCCCCTCGGGGATGAGTTCGCTCAGGTCGCGCTCGAGCTGCGCAGCGGGCAGAGCCGCGAGGACGCCTTACGCGCGCTGGGAGACCGTAACGGTGTGGACGACCTGAAGGCGCTGGTGGGCTTGGTCATTCAGAGTGACCGCCTCGGCGCCAGCATGGGTAAGACGCTGCGCTCGCATGCGGACCTCTTGCGCACCAAGCGCCGGCAACGCGCCGAGGAGGCGGCTCGCAAGCTGCCGATCAAGGTCCTGTTTCCGCTCGGGACATTTCTGCTGCCGCCCCTCTTCATCATGGTCGCGGGGCCGGCGTTCGTAAAATTGTCGGAGCTCATGAAAGTGCTGACTGGCCAGCATTGAAGCTTGCCAGGGGTGAGGAGGAGTCGGATGGAAAGCAGGGGGTGGACCAGAATGATTCCGACCACGCGGTGGCTTGGACTGGCGGCGCTGGTGATGCTTGTCATCACGGGTTGTGGCGGCGGCGTCGAGGACTTGAACGGCAGCGGCGGTACCACCCCAGCACCCGGCGGGGGGACTCCCGTGCCGACCACCGCGCCCACCGCGGGGTCGCAAGCGGTGAGTATCTCGCCGGTCGCGGTAACACTGTTTGCGGGACTCGGCGCGCTGCCGGATGCGTGCACGGGCGAAACCCAAGTCTTCGTCGTCACGGGCAACTCGCCGCCTTTTACGCTGTCTGCCGATGGCGGCTGCCTGAGTACCTCCAGCCTTACGGATACGGGTGACTCATTCACGTTTATTGCGGGTAACGTGGCCGGCGACTTCTCGATCATCGTCACCGATTCGCTGCGCAACACGGCGACGGCGAGGATCAGCATTCGCAACCCGAACGCTGCTTTGATCAAGCTCGATGACAATCTAAGCAAACGCAATGACAATGGAGACGGCACGTTCACCAGCGTCGTCGGCGCCCTGGTCACCAATGCCTCCGGCGTGGTTATCGACGACGGCGTGCCCGTGGAGTTTACGCTGGTCGACGCGGTCGCCGGCGTGTCACTGACCAGTCCGGGCTTTACGAACAAGGCCGCAAATTGCAGCGAGACGGCGACGCCGGGTGATGCGCTGTCGTGCATCAAATACGCCCAGAGCCTCCAAGGATCGACGGTGACCATCCGGGCGCGGGTGCAAACGAGCAGCGGCCAGGTGCTCGAAGACACGCACACGGTCACGTTGCCCGATTTGCGTCCGACCCCGGTTCCCACCGGTGTGCCCGCCGCCGATCGCTTTACCATGGCTGCGGACTTTCTCAATATCGCGGGGCGCGTTTTCTACGGCTATCAGGACGGTATTTCCGTTTTCGCCAACGATCGTTTTGGCAATGCCGTCCAGACCGGAACACAGGTGACGTTCAAGACTGATGGAGCCAGCGTCGTCGACAGCAGCCCAACGGATGTAAAGGGCATTGCGCGGGCAACTCTTCTAAGCGAGGGGCAGATACAGCCTACGGGCATTGTTACCGTCCTGGCGTATGCGCTGGGTGAGAAGGCGTTCACCGACCTGAACGGTAATGGAATTCCCGACCCGGGCGAGCCGGTCGTTCCCCTGCCGGAGCCGTTTTTTGACGCCAACCGGAACGGGATTCGTGATGCCGACGAAGGATTCATCGACCTGAACAACGATGGCGTGTGGAATCCAGATCAAGAGCCGGTTGGTCAGTTCAGCGGCAATGCGACGGTATTCGCGAACTTCCAAGTGACCTTCTCCGGCGCCAACGCTTCAACCCTGACGCCGAACCCGTTCTCGATTCCAGATAGCGGCCTGCAGGCCTTTACGCTGATCTTGGCCGATGATTTGAACAACCCGCTGGTCGGCGGTACGACCGTGACGATTACCACGACCGGTGGGGTTACCCTTCAGGGCATCGATAGCACCTTCACATTGGGTGACACGGAAACCTACGGTCACCTGATCAAGAATAGAAACCTCTTTACCTTTTCACTGGTGGATTCCGCACCAGGGCAGGGCGACGGCGAAGCAGTTTCAGTGAAGGTGAAAATCACCTCGCCACCTTCTGGAACCGCACCGGGCAGCAATGGTGACGCTACGCTCATTAATGACGGTGTCCTGTTGCCGGCGGCAAGCCCGACTCCAATATCTACTGCGACCTTCACACGCACACCAGCGAATTCGGCGACGCCGTCCAATACCTCGACACCGGAGACTACATCCACACCGTCGAGTACGCCGACAGCGCAACCTACGAGAACCGCGACGCCCACGCTTCCACCCAACGCAATGCAGTTCGTCAGTGCATCACCCACCGCGATTGGCATCCAGGGGTCCGGTCTGCCTCCGCATGCGACCCTGACGTTTGCCGTGACCGACGCCGCCGCGCGGCCGGTTCCCGGCGCCATGGTTGAATTCAGCCTGACCTCGCTCGGTGGCGAGAGTATCTTCCCGCTGCAGGCGGTGACCGACAGCGACGGCATGGTGCAAACGGTTCTCACGGGCGGGGTCACGCCGGCAGCCGTGCGCGTGAACGCGAGCGTGCTTGGAACATCGGTCCGGACGCAGTCGACTGTCGTAGACATCAGCAATGGCCTGCCGTCCGCAAAGCGGGTTTCCTTGGCGGCGACGTTCAAGAATGTCGCGGGCCGGGTATTCTTCGGTTACCAGGATGTCATGACCGTTTTCCTGAATGATCGATTCGGGAATTCGACCCCAGCCGGAGCCGCGGTGGACTTCAGGAGCGACTTTGCCAGCATGGTGGACATCCATCACACCGATCCAGAGGGGCGGGCGCAGGCGACGCTATTGAGCGAGGGGAAGAGTCCGCCTACGGGTATCGTGACCGTGCTGGCGATGACCCGCGGCGAGAAGGAATTTACCGACCTCAATGGCAACGGAGTCCCTGACCCCGGTGAGCCGGTGGAACCGTTGGCAGAGCCGTTCTTCGACAAGAACGGCAACGGCACTCGTGATCCTGATGAAGACTTCATCGACGAGAACAACAACGGCGTGTGGGACGCGGATCAGGAACCGGTCGGGCAGTTTGGCGATCAGGTGGAAGTATTCACAAGCTACCGGGTGACTTTCTCGGACCAGACCGTTGCGAGCCTTACGCCGACTGAGTTCGTGATTCCCGACGGCGGCTCACAGTCCTTTACGCTCATTCTAGCGGATCAGTTTGACAACCCGTTGGTTGCCGGGTCGCAAGTGGCTATCACCACCAGCCCTGGTGTCACTCTTTTCGGCCTTCCGGCTAGCTTCGTACTGGAGGACACCGAGACCTTCGGTCAACTAGTTGACGGGAAGAATCGCTTTACGTTCCAGTTGGTGGATTCCGCTCCTGGCCAAGGGACCGGAACGCAAACCGTTGCAGTGAACGTCCAGTTTACCTCGCCGGTTACTCAGACAGCGCCTGGCGGCAATGGCAGCGTCTTCCTGTCGCGCATCGGCACACTGCTACCTCCACCGCTGCCGACGGCGACGCCAATACCGACCGCGACGCCAATCCCGGCGGCGACACCGACTTCGCAACCCCCAACCATCCTTCCGCCCGCGGCCACATTGGCGACCGGAACCGGTTCGCCGCCGACGGGATGCAACGGGGGGACGCAGATTTTCATTGTCACCGGTGGATCCCCGCCGTTCACCGTATTTCCTGGCGGCGGCTGCGTGAGCACGACCAGCGTGGCGGGATCCGGCCAGCCCTTCGTCTACACTGCCGGCAATACGCCTGGGAACGTGACGGTTACGATCACCGATGCGCTCGGTCGGCCCGCTTCAGCAGGAATTACCCTGCAGGCGCCGCCGACGCCAACGCTAACCGCGACCCTGCTTCCGTCTCCGACACCTACGCCAACCGCGACCCTGTCAGTGACGCCATCGGCCAGTCCGACGCCGACATCATAGGGGCCAACCTACAGCCGAGCGAGATGATGAGGCGCGTCCGATGCGAAAGCGAGTGAGAACCGAGTAACCCGGTTCTCACTCACTTCGCCGACGGTTCAGCAATGACTCCGTCCAGTCGCGTTGGGCGGGTTCGCTTAGGACCTGCGGTCTGCGTGATCTCTATGCTCCGCTCCCCGTTGGGTCGCTGCAAATCTCCAAGTCCGACAGGCTGCTAGCCCGATGTATCAGGCGCGAGAAACGGCAACCGGTGCCTCTGTGGCCGAACGGCTGCGCCCCGCGCACACGCACTGGACACGCCTCAAGGGCTTGCTCGGCACCCGCAGCCTCGAGCCCGGCGACGGGCTGTGGATCAAGCCCTGCCAGCAAGTCCACATGTTCGGCATGCGCTACGCCATCGACGTGGTGTTTCTCGATGAGCACCACTGCGTCGTCGGCGCCGTAGCCGGACTGGCGCCTGGAAAGATCTCGCCAAACGTGCGCCGCGCCACCAGTGTGCTCGAGTTGCCGGAAGGAACGCTGGCACGCCTGGGATTGCAGGATGGCGCTCTGATCACGATTGACGGGGGAACGCTGTCGGGACACTCCTTGCCCGCAGACGGCGCCACTCAACCGCGTCGAGTGTGGGCCCGTGGCGCCTGCTGGGTGTTGGGATTCATCTTGGTGACAAGCTTGCTCGTGCTCCTCGCTCGCTGTTACCTGCCCTCGAAGGCGCCAGGCTTGGAGTACACCCAATTCTGGGCCGCGGGTCAGCTGCTCGCGCATGGCGAGAGCCCATATGATCTTGCTCTCCTGGCCAAGACCGAGAAGGAGTACGGATGGAACAAGGCCACCGACGGCTTTGGATACTATGACTTCATGCCCCACCATTATCCGCCATCGCTCTTGAGCGTGGTGCTCGCCTTCCTGGTGCCGTTAGGCTACCCGACCTTTCGCATGACATGGCTGGTCATCAACACCGAGCTGCTGTTCCTGACGGGGTACATGCTGCGCAATGCGCTGATCGGGGTCCGGCCGCTCGTGCCGCTTTTGCTCATTCCCCTTTTCGGTCTTTCGGTCGTCTCAGTGCTTGTCGGACAAGCGACCGCGTTGGTGCTTTTCCTCATGGCCGCCGCGTGGCGTTTGTTGCAACGGAGCTGGGATCGATCCGCCGGAGCGGTATTGGCGTGCGTGTCGATCAAGCCGCAGGTCAGCCTCCTGTTGCTGATGGCAACGCTGATCTGGTTGACACGCCAACAGCGCTGGCAAGCGATTAAAGTCTTTGTCGGAGTGTCCCTCCTCTTCCTGGCCACCAGTCTGTGGTGGGTACCCTTGTGGCCGTTGCAGATCGCGCAAAACCTGGCCGAGATGCCGTTGGCCATGGGCACCGACGCCTTCCCGTGGTGGGGAACGACCTGGCTGTTATTGCTGCGTTCCCTCGGTCTGGAACGCTGGTCCCTTTGGACGAGCTACGCGCTGCTTGCGGTGCCGTTCTGCTGGGCGGCATTGCGCTGCGCGCTGCGCGAGAGCTCCAGCATCGATGAGGTGTTTGCCCTCAGCATCCTGGCCACCTTCTTTGTCACCCCCACGGCGAGGATTTACGACCTGCCAATATTGCTCATCCCGCTCTTGGTCCTGCTCGGCACGCGCCTACCTGACCTGGTCGGCGCGCTGCTGGTGGTGGGCCTCGTTGTCCTGCCGTACCTCCATTTGCTCCGTTGGATCGGCTCGGTTCAGAACATACCCGTGCACGTCTGGTTCTTCTGGATACCGGCGCTCCTGGCGAGTCTGTGGGTCGGATCGCCGTTTCTGCGAGCGCGAGATTCTCGACCGTGACCACCGAGGCGTCCCCGGTGACGAGCGCCGGCCGCGGGCTGACCATTCAGCGCGTCTTCGCCGTTCTGCTGGTTGTGCAATTGGTCAACATCGGGATGCGGGGCACCACCGATCCGGACATGTGGTGGCACCTGCGGACCGGCGAGTTCATCTGCCAACACGGCATCCCACGACACGACATTTTTTCCTTCACCGTGAGCGATCACGAGTGGATCACGCACGAATGGCTGTCCGAGGTGATCATGTGGACCGTCTATTCGATCGGCGGCTTCCCCGCGCTGAGTATCGCGTTCGCCGTGCTGTCGGCCCTGAGCTTGTGGCTGGTGTATCGGTGCAGCGAGGGCAGGCCGTACATGGCCGGCCTGATTGCGCTGCTTGCCGCACTCGCCGCCGCCCCGTGCTTCGGCGTACGGCCGCAAATGTTCAGCCTCGTCATGGTGGCGGCGTTTGTTTACGTGATTGAGGGTCTGAGGGACCGACGGCTCAGCCCGCGCTCCCTGTTCCTGCTGCCGGCTCTGACAGTTCTCTGGGTGAATCTGCACGGCGGCTACCTCCTCGGTGTCGTCGTGTTGTTGACGTACGCCGCGGGAGACAGCCTCCAACGACTGTCCACTCGGCCGGACGCGCGCTTGCTTTCGTGGGCTGAGGTGCGGCTCCTGGCAATCGTGGCGATCGCCTGTCTTGCGGTGGCGGTGGTGAATCCGAACGGCTGGGCGATCTGGACGTATCCCTTCGGCACCCTCGGGAGTGCGGCCATGCAGCAGAACATTGCCGAGTGGCGCTCACCGGACTTTCACGCATATGCCTACTGGCCATTCGCCATCTTGATGAGCATCGGAATCATCGGTTGGGCGACGACGACCCAACGCCCCCAGTGGGCGGACCTCTTCCTCTTTCTCGGCACGGCGGCTGCCGGCTTGCGGTCCTCACGTCACATTGCACTGTTTGCCGTAGTCGCGATGCCGATCGTCGCACGATCAATGGCAGCGATTGCGCGTGGGACAAGGGCGGAATGGCTGCTCGTCGGCGACAGTCGCCGCACGTCGCCAAGCCCTCGTGCGATACGACTCAATCGGGCGATTCTCGCCGTCGGCGTGCTCATGATGGGCATTTGGGATGCGCAGCGATTGGCGAGTAACGAAGCCACGATTGCCAAAGTCTTCCCCGTTGCGGCCGTCAGCTTTCTCGAGCGTGAGGGCCTTGCTTCTCAACATGGTTGGAACCCCTACGTGTGGGGCGGCTACTTGATTTGGCGCCGGATACCGGTCTTTGTGGACGGGCGTGCGGACGTTTACGGCGACCAGTTTCTCTCCCGCTACTTCAAGACGTTGAGAATTGCGGATGACTGGCGCGAGCCGCTCGACGCTTTCGGTGTAGCTTATGTGCTCGTGGAACGCGCCAGTCCACTCGGAGCTCTCCTGACATCGAGCGGCGAGTGGCGGGAGGTGTATGACGATGAGGTTGCGCGAATCTTCCGGCGGGTCGGTGGAACGGCCTGATGGCATCGAAGGGATTTGCACAAGAACGGCTCGGGACACCCTTCGATACGCCGCCAAAAGAGGGCGGCTACTCAGGGTGAGCGGTGGGTTGCCGTGTTTTGTTAAAGCTTTTTCCCCGCTCACCCTGAGTAGGCCCCGTACTTCCAGGGGCCGTATCGAAGGGCGTCTGCGTTTGTGTGCAAAGCTGCATTGAAGACCGGACTTCACTTTTCGATGACGTAGAGACGTAGACGGGACCGAACCG
>CAZTDK010000227.1:0-2500 GCA_964611965.1 uncultured Binatia bacterium (SeqCode)
GGGGGACTGTCCCTGTAGCCACCGGTATCGGCGCCGAAGAAGGGAAACCCCGACGGCCCCAAGCCCAAACCCATGGCAACCGTCGCCGGCAACCCACCAACGCCGATCTTCGTATGGCCACCGTGATCGACATACGGTTCGCCGTGATGTGTGAAGGTGGCGTCCATATCGCCCGGCCAGACGACCGAGACGTTGCGTTGATCGCCCCAGCGACCGGCGCGGCACAGCAGAAAACCGCCGGATGTCGGCAGGGTCTCAGCATAGATTTGGTGGTACAGCAGCGTGTAGCCGTAGTGCATGGTGCGCTCGTCGCTCCCGTCGGCGAACTTCCACACGTTACGGTGCCCTTGCAGGCCGGGCGCAATATCCTCGCCGTAATCCAGCTTGAAGCCCTCGATGCCCATGTCGGTGTAGCGCTGGATCAGGCCTTGCCACCAGGCGTACGCCGCCGGATTGGTGAAATCGATGGGCTTGCTCCAGTTGTTCAACAACAGCCCTGAGGTCGGCGGGAAGTAATTGTTCGCGATCGCTTCGTCGCGCAGCGGTTCGGCCGCAGGCTCAACGTAAGGGGTGTGCCACAGCGCCATGCGCAGGCCGTTGGCGTGCGCCGCCGCGATCATGCTCGGTGGGTCCGGAAATTGGCTGGGATTGAAATCGAAGGTGTTCACCGCCGTCGCGTACGGCCGATCGATCCAGATGGCTGACGTCGCCAGATCGAGCGTGCGGATCATGTCGATGTCGTCGAGCACCTGCTGCTGATCACGGTTCTCATCGCGCCAGATCCACGGCCCGAGCGCCCACTGCGCCGGCAACAACGGGTAGCCGGTCACATCGTAATAGTGCTTGGTGATGTCGAGCGGACGCTCGGCGGCAAAGAGATGGAACTGCAGCCCATCCCCGCTCTGCTGCGCCGTGCCGTAGGTCACCTCGACGAGATCGGCTTCCTGCGTCGCGACGTCGAACTCGCCGAGGCGCTTGCTCTCGACGAACAGGCCCCAGCCGCGTGAACCGATGAGCAATGGAATGGGAACGTGGTCTTCATTGTAGAGGCTCTCGACGCTCGGATCGATCTCGATCTGCATCGGCCGGCTCTTGCCGCGGTGATTGATATCATCCTCCCACTCGCCGAGGCCGTAGAACGCCTCGGTGGACGAGGCGCGCGGGCGCAACCGCACCCAGGCAATCGCGGCACCGTCGGGCAGGGGATCGGGGACCAGCCGGGCGCTGAAGCGGCCTGGCGCTCCGATGCTCAGCGTCAACGTCGCACTGCGGCCGTCGTCGAACGCCAGGTGAAGGACGATGCTGTCGGCCGTCGCGGAAACGACCGACGCGGCGTTGACCTTCCGCCACTGCAGGCTGGCGGGCGGCAGGGCCGGAAACAGCGGGCCATGCGCCTCCAGGAAGTAGGGATCGTAACTGGAAACCTCACTGAGAGCATCGACGGTGCCGAGTTGGAAGGCATCGGCGGGAAACGCGAGCAGCACCTCGTCGCGCCGGCTCAGCGTCAGGCTGTGCGCATCCGCCGCAACCGTGAGGGCGTAGTCGCCCGTCACCAGACTCACCACCGCGCCGGTTGGACAAGCCGTCAGCGCGTAGTTCACCGCGGTGAGGATCTCGTCGATCGTGATGGCGTGGTCGCCGTTGACGTCCCCCGCGGCGCAGTGATCGACCGTGGTCGTGTCGAGCGCAACATTGACCATCGTCAACAGGTCATCCACGGTCACGGCGGCGTCGCCGTTACAATCGCCGGCGCACGTCGCCTGGACCGCCGGCGGCCCAGCCAGCGTTGCGGCAAGCAGACAGGCGATCATCACACCGGTGGCGACGCGCGTCCCCACGCGCCGGCCAGCCCTGGACCACACACTACGACGGCTCAGCATGGCGGCACCGTACACCAGCTGCGGAGCGATCGGCAAATCAAAAAGAACGGTTAGCTGCGCACCCGCTCCCTGGCCAGAATCTGCTTCTCCTCATCGTTCATCTTCGCCCAGATGCGCGAGCCCTTGCCGAGATGCCGCACACTCTGCGCGCCGCCTTCGGAAAAGTATTCTTCGTAGGGCTGGGCCGGAAGGTACGGTTTTTCGTCGGTGATTTTCACCTGGAGCAGCTCCTCGACCTGATTGACGTCGTACATGCGCACCGCGTCGTAGTCGGTAAGGAGCGCGCACACTTCGACGCAGATGTAGCAACCGATGCATTCCTGAAACCGATCCTGCACCGGCTGCAGACCGCGTCCCGGCACACTGTTGGGCGCCAAGTACTCGATGCACTGCACCGGGCAGAACTCCGGGCACTTGCCGCACGGGAAGCAGAGGTTGATATCCATGAAGGCGACTTCCTTCGGCCGCTTCTTCTTCTCTGACACTTCGTCCGGCCACGGTGCCTCTGGAATGCGTTCTTCCTTGAGCCGTCGCTTGATGATGTCGATCGCAGTGGACATGGTGGCCTCCTTCGGATTGGCGTCCATGATGACGGGATCTGCTGGGCGGGACAATGGGGC
>CAZTDK010000227.1:2600-8810 GCA_964611965.1 uncultured Binatia bacterium (SeqCode)
TTGGGGCTTGGGGCTTGGGGCTTGGGGCTTGGGGCTTGGGGCTTGGGGCTTGGGGCTTGGGGGCTTGGGGGCTTGGGGCGATGGCCCACGTCAACCGCCGAGGGACTGCGGCGAGCCGACGACGCTGGCATGCAACGACTTTGCGTGCTGTTATTGAACCGCCATGTATGCGGCTAGCTTGGTGCGTATAGTCTACATCCTGCTGTTTGGTTTGGCGGCGACGTACTCGCCGACTCGGAATGGCTTTCCCTGGTCGCTGGATGCCTGGCTGTGGGAGGGACTGCGGGACATCACCGCCAACCGCTGGGTACCATTTGGAATCGCGGTAGTGATGGTTCTCGCCGATTGCGCGGGCGCGTTTTGCCCGCGGGTCGTCGTACGGGTGCGCCGGCCCGGGCGCTGGGCGCTCGCCGTGGCCATATGCGGCGCGGTGATACTGTGGACCCTGCGGGTCACCTGGTGGTTGGGCGATCTGACACGCATCGACACCGACGCGTTGCCAGAGCGATTCTTCGAAACCGCGGAGCCGCTAGGCGCCTTCACCTACTATCTGACCACGCATTGGGGCACCGCGCTCGGATTCAAACCTTCCACGTCGATGGCCGCAGTGACCGTGGCCTTCGGTGCCAGTGGGCTCGCCGCGATCTTCTTGTGGACACGTACCGTCTCGGAAGAATGGCCGCTGGTCTTCGCGATGCTGACATCGATCGGCTCGATGGTGTTGTTCTGCGGTTATCCAGAGAAGGGGACGCCGAAGTCCGTACCGCTGGTGTGCTGGTACATCTACCTCGCCACGCGTCTGCTGCGCGAGCGCCGGACGTGGCTGTTCGGAGCGTCCAGCTTTGCCCTCGCCGCCGCGGCGCTGATGCATGGCTCCGCCCTCTGCCTGCTGCCAGCGCACGCTTGGTACGTCTTACGCGGCGGCGATCGACGGCAGGCAACCATGGGCGTACTGAGCTTTTTTGTTCCGATCGCGCTCACCGTTGGGGCAGTGGTCGCCATCCCATTCTCCTTGTTTGGAAGCACATGGGGGAATATCGCCGCGCCCTGGCAGTGGTTCAAGCAATACTGCATCAGCAACTGTGGCTACGATTTCTTCAGCATCGATCACGCCGGCGAAGTGCTGAGCTGTCTCCTGGTGCTGAGCCCCGTGGCAATGCTGTGTTTGCCTGAGGCGCTCGTCCGCTCGAGAGATGCCGCCGAACGCTGGCTCGGCCTTGGCACTCTCGGCTGCCTGTTCTTGTCGGTGACATGGTTCCCTGTCTTTGGCTACGTTGCAGATTGGGACATTTTCGCCCTGACACCCCTGGTCCTCTCGTTCTATACGATCTACATCGGCGTGACCCAGATGCCTGCCGCGGGCTTCCGCCGCTTCGCATGTGCCTGGATTGCCGGAAGCCTGCTGCACACCGCATCGTGGTGGTGGTTCTTCCACCCGCCAGGGCGCACGTGACGCGTTTCTGTCGGCGCGCCAGAGGGCGCAACCGGCGTTGTCGCCACGCCTCACGAGCCGCCGGCAAGCGACTTTGGTCTGTTCGACCCGAGGCCGACCAGCGTGACTTGTGTGCGCACCTCGACCTCTTGCGGGTTCGTCCGGTCGACGACCGCCACGTCGAGCGCCCAGCAATCGCAGGTCGAGAGCAGCCGCAGACCGAAGTAGTTCTCCAGGAAGCGATTCTGCACGATGTCGTAACGGCTGTTCCAACGGAAGCCGGCCCAGTTGGTCAGTCGCAGGACAAGGTTGTCATCCACCTCCTGCAAGGTGTTCTGCGACAGCACGCGATACGAGATCCGCGCACTGCTGCGGGTTTCCAAGAGCTGATGATCCGGCGTCCTCAGATCGCGTGGGTCTTCGGCAAAGAGCGACACCTGCATCGACGTAAACGTCGTGGCACTCGGGTCGTAAGTACTTGCCATATCCGCCGTGAAGTAGCGGCTCGGGTTGATCCGCGCCGCGATATCAATGTCGGTAAAGTGGTCCGGCGTTCGTCCCGATTGAAAGGTCATTTCCCGACTGATGTCGGCGCTCTGGGTGATCGAGAAGCGCCCAAGCTCGCGCACCGCGTCAGCACCGCTATCGGCGAAGCGCCCGATGAACCGATTCACCACGCCGTAGGTCAGCAGGTTGCGGCGGTTGACGCGGTCGACGCCATCGAACAGCGGCAGGTCGCCTTGCGCAACCCCTGGGATGTACAAGTATTGGATGGTTGGCTCGATGGTATGCTTCAGCTTCTGCAAGCCGAATGAGTCGACCGAATACACCCGATCGAGGGCGGTGCCGACCTGACCATCGACCTGCACCAACTCGCGGGACCGGTTCTCCGGGATGGTCGTGTTCGGCCCATCGGAATTCAGCACCGTCGTATCAGTCAAATGATACGCGGTCTCGCGCACCGATCCGCGCACCGCTCCGAAAAACGACTGCCCGAGCGGCAGCGGCAGCGTCAGCCCGGGCTGCAGATCCAGCCGCAAGCCGTCATCGCCGTGACCGCGCTGGTAGTCCACCGCACTGGCGTTAAAGTCGCCAAGGAGATCCTCGGCGATTTCGTGCTGCCCCCACAAGCTGACGATAGGAGCCCGTTGCAGGGTGACGCCGGCGGACGCCTCGGGGACAGGCATGTTGGTCGTGGGATCGAAGGACGTAAGGTTCTGGTAATACGTCCCCTCACCCACGAGCGCCGCACGATCCCAGAGCTGCACGATGCCAGCGTGCGATGCCACAAACGGCAGGGTGCGAATGGCCGCCTCGTGCGGAAGGTCGAAGCTGTAGGTATTGATCTCCCGCAGGAACAAGTCGTCGCTGACCATGAACATGTCGGTGTACGCGTGCATGCCCGGCAGCAATTGCTGTGTCTGCGCGGTCACCACGCTCCAGCGGTTCGTGGGAATGGTCGTCTCGGTGCTCGTTCCCTGGGTGGTCCCTCTGAAGAATTCATTGAAGTACGAAACGTTGATCTCCCCACTGCTGTGGCGCGAAAGTGCGTAGCGATATTCATTCACGAGCCCGATGCGAGCGCTGGTTTCCACGTCCAACGCGACGGTGGCGTCCTGGCTCTTATCGATGGCCCAGTAGTAGGGCAGCAGGGTTTGGAAGCCACGCTGGTTCGATACGCCGAAGCGTGGGGTGAGAAACCCACTCTCCCGATCGCGCTGCACGGGCAGGAGCGCCCGTGGCAGATACATCACGGGGCGGTCGAGAATGTTGAAGGTGCCGTCGCGCAGCGAGGCATAGCCGCCCATGGTGACGTCCACGTCCTTGCCGCTGATACTCCAGCTCGGCGGTCCCTCGGCGCACCGGCACGTCGTGAAGCGGCCGTTTTCGATGTGATAGCTCTGCCCCAGTCCCTTCTCGATGCGCGTTCCCGACAAGGAGTAGTGCAAGCGCTTGGATTGCACCTCGGCGTCGAGGAGCACGCCGGTTTCTTCGTCGAGGTTGAAGTGCATTTCCTCGGCATGCACCGTCCCCATGGGGTCGGTCACGCTGACATTACCGGTGGCATCCGCCTCATTCGTGGTGCGGTTCACACGCACTTCGTCGGCGCGTAAGGTCATCGCTCCCCGGGTAATGACCACGGCACCGCGGGCCACGATCTGGTTATTCTTCTGATCGAAGCTGACCTGCTCCGCGTCGATGCCGATCTCGTCGCTCTCGGACAGCAGCGCGTCGGCAGCGTGGGCGCGGGTCGCCAGGAGCGCGCTCAACACCATTGCCATCGTGAAGACGCGCAGACCGCCCATGCGTAGGTCCTATGGTTGCGGAGTCGTGCCTGAAACCGCGTCGCAGGGGCCACGCCGTCCCTGCGGGAAGAAGGACGGGTAGACCGCCCCAACCAGAAACAGTGAGCCGCAGATCACGATGGCGTCGGCCGGATCCGTGGTCCGCAACAGTGTCTCCAGCCCGTCCAGCGGCGTGGCAGCGAGACGAACCGGGCCGTACGGTGCAAAGGCGGGTGCCACCTCCGTGGGCGCCGCGCCACGCGGCGGCAGCACCGTCGTCACGGTCACACTGGTCGCCAGCGGGCCGATCGCCTGCGCCATCGGTTGCCAGCACTTGTCACGCATCACGCCGAACAGCAAATGCATCCGCCGTTGGCCAATGATCCCCGGCAGCTCCCGCACCAGAGCCGTCATGCCGTCGGCATTGTGCGCCCCATCGAGAAGCACCAGCGGTTTCGTGTGGACCACGTCAAGCCGGCCCGGCCAGCAGACGCCGGCCAACCCCTGGCGAATCGCGGCGTCGGCAAGCGGGAATCGGCCGCGCACGCGCAGCAGCGCGGCAATCGCCGTCGCGGCGTTGTCGTGCTGATAGCTGCCGCGCAACCCGATGGAGAGCTGGTCGAACGCGGCGCCCATGCCCTCGAATCGGCAGGCGGCGTCGCCGGCCACGGAGAAATCCTGATCGAGCCAGAACGCCGCGGCCCCCTGCTCAGCCGCCGCCTGCGCCAACACCACCGCGGCCGACGGCGGCACGCGCCCGATCACCACCGGACGGCGCGGCTTGATGATGCCGGCTTTCTCACGCGCGACCGAAGCCAGGGTCGTACCGAGAAACTCCTGGTGGTCGAGACCGATGGTGGTAATCACCGCGACCGCGGGGTCGACAACATTGGTCGCATCCAAGCGTCCGCCCAAGCCAACCTCCACCACCGCCAGGTCGACGGCCGCGTGCGCGAAGTGCAGGAACGCCATGACGGTCACGAATTCAAAGAAGGTCAGCTCGATCCCATGCACCGTCGCCGCGCCGCGAACCTCTCGCGCCAGCTCGACGACCTCGTCCTCGCTGACCTCGCGCTGACCGATGCGTATCCGCTCGGCGAAGCTCAGCAGGTGTGGCGACGTGTACAGCCCGACCCGATAGCCGCCGGCGACCAGCACCGCATGCAGCATCGCGGCAACCGAGCCCTTGCCGTTGGTGCCGGCGACGTGGATCGTGGCGAAGCGCAGCTGTGGATTGCCGAGATTCTTCAGCGCCAGCGCCACCCGCTCGAGCTTGAAGTCCATCCCCTTCGCCGCTTCGAGCCGATAGAGCGAAGCCAACACTTCGGCATACGCACTGGTAGGCATGCTCGGTCTCACCGATGGCTAAGGCTGCGCCGCGGCGGTGGCTCCGTTTCGCATACCTTCTTTGAGTCGGCGAATGAACGCCGCAACCTCGGGAACGACGCGCGGCGTGTCGCGATGCTGATCAACGACGCGCATGATGGCACTGCCCACTACCGCCGCGTCCGCAAAGGCCGCGACGGCGGCAGCCTGCTCGGGCGTGGTGATGCCGAAGCCGACCCCGATCGGCAGCTCGGTTGCGGCGCGCAGACGCTCCACCGCCGGACGCACGGATTCCACCAGCATCGGGCGCACGCCGGTCACTCCGGTCACCGAGACATAGTAGATGAACCCACGTGCGAGCCGGACGATCTTGCGCACACGCTCGGGTCCGCTCGTCGGCGCCAGCAGGAAGATGATGTGCAGGTCCGCTGGCTTGGTCCACATCAACAGCTCGTCCGCGTCCTCCGGCGGCAGGTCGACAACCAGCAGGCCGTCGACGCCCGCCCGGCGCGCATCCGTCGCGAACCGCTGCGCCCCGTAATGGAAGATCGGATTGTAATAGCCATACAGGACGACTGGGACCTCCGATGCGCGGCGAAAGTCTGCAACCAGCTCGAGCACCCGGTGCAACGACGCCCCTGCGCGCAGACCGATTTCGAGCGACCGCTGCAACACCGGGCCGTCGGCGGTCGGGTCGGAGAACGGCACACCGATCTCGATCAAATCCGCGCCGCTGTCCGCCGCCGCCCGCAGCAACTCGCGCGTCGTCCCCATATCGGGATCACCGGCGGTGAGAAATGGAATGAGTGCCGCCCGCCGCTGCGCGCGCAACGCGCGAAAAGTCGAGTCGATTCGGTTCATGGCACTCACAGGCTCACACCGAGATATGCGGCGACGGTATTCATGTCCTTGTCGCCGCGCCCGGACAGGTTGACGATGATGATCTGCTCGCGGCCCATCGTGGGCGCGACCTTCGCCGCGTAGGCGATGGCGTGCGCACTCTCGAGCGCGGGAATGATGCCCTCGGTCTGGGTCAGCAGCTGCAGCCCCTCCACCGCCTCGACATCATTGACCGAGACATAGCGGGCGCGGCCGCTGTCGTGCAGATAGCTGTGCTCCGGACCCACGCCCGGGTAGTCGAGCCCGGCGGAGATCGAATGCGCCGCC
>CAZTDK010000228.1:0-8787 GCA_964611965.1 uncultured Binatia bacterium (SeqCode)
GATGGCAGACACCCTTGCGGCACAAGGCCTAAAGGCATTTCGAGACAGAAACTAGTTAGCGAGGCCTTCCGACGTGGCGGACTTTGCACCGCTCTCTCAAGTCATGACGCGCGCCCGATCGTGACAGCCCGCAGCGACCCAACGGGGAGCGGACCATAGAAAAGACGCCGGCCGCAGGCCCTTGCAAACCTGGCGCCCCGGTGGCTTCATCGCGAGGTATGCGTCGTGCCGCGCCTGTCTCTATCACGCATCCGGACATCGTCGCCGGTGCGCTGAGCGAGATCCTGCAGCAACTGGGCACTCCAGTCACCAACACGCTGAGTGATCTCGGCGTGTA
The DNA here is from genome assembly GCA_964611965.1 of uncultured Binatia bacterium (SeqCode). GTDB lineage: Bacteria > Desulfobacterota > Binatia > HRBIN30 > HRBIN30 > CAZTDK01. The sequence continues at coordinate 338 of CAZTDK010000228.1, forward strand.
TGCCGGACGTTCGATGGCGAAGCTCTTCCCAAGTCCGAAGCGGCTTCCGGACGTGAGCGTCACCAAGCGCTGGCGGCTCCCCGGTCTGCTCAGCGAAGATCTGGTGTTCCCTTCGCTGCACGTTCCACTCGAGCCCAAGTTTCGCCGCCGCTTCATGGAGCAATACCCCGAGACACAGCGCGTCTACGCGCGTCGACTGCGCCCCAGCGCGGCGCGCCGACGCCCGCGTCTCATCTACCTGCACGGCTACATGCAGCCCGAGACCTACGTCGAGGAGCTGACCCTGTTGACCAGCATGGCCCTGCAGCTGAACATGGAAATCGTTCAGATGCAGTTTCCCTATCACGGGCGCCGCACCCCGCGCGCCGCGCGCTTCGGCGGCGAGCTCTACTGGACCGCCGATCTCGTGCGTAGCTTCGAAGCCCTGCGCCAGACACTCCTCGACGTGCGGACCCTCTTGAGTCTCCTGCTTGCTGAGGATGACCGGCCGGTAGGCATCGCCGGCCTGAGCCTGGGCGGCGCGCTGACGCTGGGCGCGACATGCCTGGAAGACCGATTTGCCTTTTCGGTCCCCATCATCGCACACATGGACCTGGCAGCGTTGGTTGCCGATGCACCGGTGCTGGGACGGATGCGGCGCGACCTGCAGTCCTTCGGCTGGGGTTCTGAAGAGTTCAGCACCTTCGTCAGCAGCATCGGCTGGCACGAGTTGGCCCCCGTGCTGCCGGCGGAGCGCATCCTCCTGATCGCCGCATCGCAGGACCGCTTCTTCGATCCGCGCGTGGTCAAGGCGATGTGGAAGCGTTGGGGCAAGCCGGCGATTCGCTGGTATCCCACCAGCCACATGGGTTTCCTAGCGCACTTGCCGGATGCGCTGCGCCTGATGCGGGAGTTCGTCGACCGACGCGTGGCCGATTGAAGTCCCGACATGGCCGCGGGCCTTCAATCAGCCGGATACTGGGAATCCCACCAGAGCACCAAGGCAATTGGGAGAAGTATGGCAGTTCCAATTGCGAAAAATACAGAGGCGACTCCCACAGTCCTGCGAAGACTCCAAGGCCAACGACCACGAGGATGACGGCCCCGACCCCATTCCAAGGGCGAGGGAACTCAAACGGAGACACTGCCGGCGCGCCAACGAAGAGACGCCGGCCGCAGGCCTATCGGCCGAGCACGTGCCGCAGCGCCGCTTTGAGCTCTGCATGGCGGAAGGTGTAGTGCGTCGTCTGCAAGCGCTCCGGCTCCACACGCGTGCTGGCCAGCAGCATCTCGTCGGCACCTTCGCCAAAAGCGAGGCGGGCGGCGACGGCCGGAACCGGAAAGAGCGTCGGACGCCGCAGTACGTGTCCCAGTACACGCGTAAACTCGGCATTGGTCACCGCGTTCGGCGCCACGGCATTCACCGGGCCGCGCAACGTCTCCGTGCGCAACGCATGCAGAACCGCCCCGAGGAGATCGTCGATCGCGATCCAACTCATGTACTGTGTGCCGGAGCCGATGCGACCGCCGGCACCGAGGGTGAACGGAACCAGCATGGCCTTGAGGGCGCCACCCGCGGGGCTGAGAACGATGCCGACGCGCAGATGCACGACGCGAATCCCCGCCGCCTCCGCGACTTGGGTGGCCGCTTCCCACTCCTGGCACACCGCGGCTAGGAATCCAGTGCCACCGGCGCTGTCCTCGCGCAGCACGGCATCGCCGCGATTGCCGTAGTAGCCAATCGCCGACGCGGAGACGAGCACCTGCGGTGGCTGGCGCAGCCGGGCCAGCGTTTCGGCCAGCAGCGTCGTCCCACGCGTGCGGCTCTCCAGAATCCTCGCCTTCACCGTGTCGGTCCAGCGCGCGCCGGCAACGCTCTCGCCAGCCAGATGCACCACTGCATCCACCCCTTCCAACGCCGCCGCGTCGATGCTTCCGGTCGCCGGATTCCAGAGCACGGTGCCGTCGTCACCCTTGGGATTGGAACGCACCAGCCGGGTGACGCGATGCCCGCCGGTGGTCAGGAACGGCACCAGCGCCGAGCCGACCAGCCCCGTCGCGCCCGTCACCGCGACGTGCAGCGGCGCGCCGCCGTAGACGGCGTGAACCGCGAGGTCCTGCGCCGTAATCGCATGCCGATAGGCGAACATCTGTTCGAGCATGGCGTGCACGAACGGATCGCCCACCGATCTACCCAGTACGCCGAGCGGCAGCTCATAGACGATGCGATCCTCGAGATACGACGCCGACGCTCCGTCGGGCTCGAAGCGATGTGTGTGCTCCCAGCGCGTGAACGGACCTTCGACCTGGACGTCGCGGAACTGCCGGCCCTCGGCGTAATCGCAGTGCTCGGCAACCCAGCGCACGTGGATGGGTCCGACGGGAATCTTGAAGGCGACCCGCGCCCCATTCTCAATACCACCGGTGCGCTCGATGACATCGAGCTTCGTCCACGGCGGTGTCAGCCGTTCCAACGCGCCGGGCCGCGCGTGCCAGCGGAACACTTCTTCGGCCGGTGCATCGATGCGCGAGCGCTTCACGAATTCGGTCATGTTAGGTCCCTACCAGCACCGTCGCGCGCAGGGAAGCGAACGGCAGCGCATTGCATGTCAATGACGCGGACATCTCACACGCGGCAGGCACAGAGGCCTGCCACCACCCCCAGATTTTCTGCCATCCTTTGAATTCCCCCGCTCCACAGCCCACGGGCTTCACTGCATGAACCATAGTCTTCATGCCCGAGGAACCTGCGCCTGCGAGCCGCGCTTTTTCACCCGCGCAAATGCGGCCAGGCTACGCGCGCGCGCCAGTGCGTGATCGACGATAGGTTGCGGATAGGTCCGGCCCATCTCGACCCCGGCACGCCGCAGCTCCACAACCGGTGCCAGCCACGGTTGGTGAATCCATCTGCTCGGAAGGCCGGCCAGCTCCGGCAGCCAGCGTCGCACGTAGACACCGTCGGGATCGAACTTCTGGCCTTGCGTCATCGGATTGAAAACGCGGAAAAACGGCGCGGCGTCGGCGCCGCAGCCCGCCGTCCATTGCCACCCGAGCGTGTTGTTCGCCAGATCGGCGTCGACGAGCGTGTCCCAGAACCAGCGCGCGCCTGCCTGCCACGGCAAAAGGAGATCCTTCACCAGAAACGACGCAACGAGCATGCGGACACGGTTGTGCATCCAGCCGGTGTCCCACAGCTCGCGCATGCCGGCATCGACAATCGGGTAGCCGGTGCACCCCCGCTGCCAGGCGCGCAGCGACACAGCGTCATCGCTCCATGGGAATTGGGAGAACGCCGGGCGCAACGGCGCATCGGTGGTCCACGGAAAGTGGAACAGCAAGTGGTGCGCAAACTCGCGCCAGCCAAGTTGGCGGAGGTAAGCGTCCCCGCCTTGGAGCAATCCCGGTGTCACATCGATCGCGCACCGGGCGTGCACGGCGTGCCAGACCTGTCGCGCGCTGATCTCGCCGAAATGAAGGTGCGGCGACAGGCGTGAGGTACCGATCATGTCAGGCCGGTCGCGTGCGGCAGGATAGCGCGCCACCGCCCCGTCGAGAAATCGGGCGAGCTGCTCGTGTGCACCGCCCTCCCCTGGTTGCCAGGCGGCACGCATGCCGGCGGCCCAGTCGATCGACGGTTCGAGGGTGAGTTGCGACACCGTTGCGGTGGCGGGCCAACGCAACGGCGCGGGCAAGCCGGCTGGCGCGGACAGCGGGGCCACCGGCTGGGGCGCGGCGCGGCAGGCGTTCCAGAAGGGAGTGAAGACTTGAAACGGTTTGCCGGCGTGTGTCGACACCGCGCCGGGCTCGAACAACAATGTTCCGTTGCCGCTGTGCGCGGCACAGCCGTCGCTCAGGAGCGCCGCGGCGATCGCAGCATCGCGAGCCGCGATTGCCGGTTCGTAGCGACAATTCCAGAAGATCGCAGTGGCCCCGGTTTCCTGAATCAGCGCACGCAACGCTGCCAGGGTCGGGCCGTTGCGGATGATCAGTCGTGCGCCATGCGTGCGCACAGCCGCGTCGAGACGCGCCAGCGACTGGTGTAGCCACCATTGCGATGCGGCGCCAGGCGACCATGGTTCGTCTTCGTCGGGTGCCCAGATGAAGACGGGAATCACCGGACCGCCGCGCTGAGCCGCGGCGTTGAGCGCCGGATTGTCGGCGAGGCGCAGATCGTTGCGGAACCAGACGATCGATATGGACGCGCTCACGGCGCGACTATACAGCTGTGCGGCGGTGGTCCAAGGGCCGTTGTATGCAGGCATCCACTCCTCGCCTGTTCCGCTTGCCGCACTGATGTGCTTTCCTCTCACTCGCAGGAGACACACCGATGCAGGCAATGGTAGTGACCGCCTTGGGCGAGCCGCGTGATTTGCAGCTGATGGAGTTGCCCGACCCGGAGCCAGGCGCCGGAGACGTCTTGATCGAGGTGCGCGCCATCGGCTGCAACTTCTTCGACATCTTGATGGTGCAGGGGAAATATCAGCTGAAGCCGCCGCTGCCGTTCTCTCCCGGCGCCGAGATCGCCGGCGTCGTCCGCAGCGTCGGGATGGGCGTGACGGAACTCAAGCCCGGCGACCGCGTCTTCGCCATGCTCGGATGGGGCGCGTTTGCGAGCCTGGCGATTGCACCGGCGGCCACGGTCGTGCGTTTGCCCGACGCGATGCCGTTCGAGCACGGCGCGGCCTTCGGCATCGTCTACCAGACGTCCTACTTCGCGCTGGTCTACCGCGCCAACCTGCAAGCCGGCGAGACCCTGCTGGTCCACGCTGCTGCCGGCGGGGTCGGACTCGCCGCCGTGCAGATCGGGCGGGCGCTCGGCGCCCGCGTCCTGGCGACCGCGGGCGCCCCCGAAAAGCTGGCGATCGCGACGCAACACGGTGCCGAGGAAGCCTACGACTACTCCGGACCTGACTGGGTCGAGCGCGTCAAGCAGGCTACAGCGGGCCGCGGCGCCGATGTCATCTACGATCCCGTCGGCGGCGATGTCTTCGACCTGTCGACCAAGTGCATCGCCTTTGGCGGCCGCCTGTTGGTCATCGGCTTCGCATCGGGACGCATCCCGACGATTCAGGCGAACAAGATTCTGCTCAAGAACATCGCCGTCGTCGGCCTGAACTGGGGCGCCTATCGGATGCATGAACCGCTCAAATTCGCGCAAGCCATGACCGCGTTGTTCGACCTATACAAACGCGGCGCCGTCACGCCGCTCGTTTCGTCCCAACATCCATTGCGCGACGCCGCCGCCGCCCTCGACGAGATCGCCTCACGCCGCAGCGTGGGCAAGGTGTTGTTGATCCCATCGCTCTGAAGAGAAAGCTCACGCCGAGCCGCAGAGAACGCAGAGGAACGAACAATGCGCGAAGACAGCCAAGGCGAAGCCCTGCGTTTTTTTCTCTGCGTCACTGCGCCTCTGCGCGCGTCCCTTCCTTTTGCCCCGTGGCGGCCGGCATGATCGTCCGCGCCCACGCGGTTTCGAAACGCTTCGGGGATCACCTGGCCGTCCACGGCCTCGACCTCGAGGTGCCGCGCGGCTTGTGTTTCGGCCTGCTCGGACCGAACGGTGCCGGAAAGACGACGACGCTGCGCATGATCTACGGCGTCACCCGGCCAAGCGCCGGCAGCATCTCGGTGTTCGACCTGGACATCGCGCAACACGCGCGCCGCGTGCGTGCAAGGCTCGGCGTCACCCTGCAGCAAAACGTGCTCATCGAGGCGCTATCGCCGATCGAAAACCTGCGCGTCTTCGGCCGCTACCACGTGCTGCGCGAGCCCGCGCTCTCGCAGCGCATCGACGAGCTCATCGATTTCCTCGAGCTGGGTTCGCACGCCACGCGGCCCGTGCGGACACTTTCGGGCGGTTTTCAGCGCCGCCTGGCGATCGGCCTGTCGTTGATGAATCGACCCCAGCTGTTGATTCTCGACGAGCCGACCACCGGTCTCGACCCAGCGGTGCGCCTGGCGTTGTGGTCGCGGATACGCGACCTGCGCGCCAGTGGCGCGACAGTCCTGCTGACGACGCACTACATGGACGAGGCGCAGCGGCTGTGCGATCGGGTCGCCATCATGTCCGCCGGCAAGGTGATCGCCGAAGGCGCACCAGATCAGCTGATCGTCACGCACCTGGCGCCCGAGGCCATCGAATTGGACTGTGCGCCGGACGACGAGGCCGCACTGTTCACCGGCGTCCCCATCCCGGAGCATCGGGTGCGCATCGGTCGGCGGCTGATGCTCTACGTCGACGACGCGACGGCGCTGGCGAAGCATCTTCGCAGCCACGACGGCGGCGGGCGCTGCATGTTGGTCGTGCGGCCGACGAATCTGGAGGACGTGTTTCTGACACTCACCGGCACGGCGTTGGAAGGCGGTGCCGCATGAGCATCTCGCCGCCGCACGCGCTCGCGGTCTGGCAGCGCAACGCGGCGATGTACCGGCGCACATGGATGCTGAACATTCTGCCCAACTTCTTCGAGCCGGTCCTGTACCTCGCAGCCATGGGCATCGGCGTCGGCAACTACATCAGTCAGATGGGTGGGATGTCGTATATCGCCTTCATCGCCCCCGGCCTGGTGTGTGTTGCGGCGATGAACGGCGCCAGCTTCGAGGTGACGTACAACATCTTCGTCCGCATGACCTTCGAGAAGGCCTACGATGCGATGCTGACCACGCCGATCGAGCCGCAGGACATTCTCGCCGGCGAGGTACTGTGGGCGATCACGCGGGCCAGCATCTACGGGGGCAGTTTCTTCATCGTCATCACCCTGTTCGGCCTGGCGCCGTTGCCGTGGGCACTCGCCGCCGTGCCCGTCATCCCGCTTACCGGCCTGCTCTTTGCCGCCATCGGCATGGCGTTCACGCTGCGGCTCACCAGCATCGACCTGTTCAGCTACTACTTCACGCTGTTCCTGACACCGCTGTTCCTGTTCTCCGACATCTTCTTCCCCTTGAAGGAGCGGCTCTCCGGCATGTGGCTGTGGGTGGCCGAAGTGCTGCCGCTGCTGCACCCGGTGCGCATCGCGCGCATGGCGTTCCGCGGCGAGGTTGGCGTGGTGATGGTGTGGGATGTCGCCTATCTGCTGATCGTGTCGGCGCTGCTGCTGGCGTGGGCGGGGAAGACGGTGCGGCGACGGTTGACGAATTGACCTGTGAGCGCCCGGGGCGCCACCGTCTTGGTCGCAACGCGGGCTGGAAACCCGCGCTCCCAGCGCTGCGCCTCGATCACGCCGGCGCCAGGACCATCTCGCGGACCTCCGGCACCGGGCGGTCCAGATGGTCCTCTAACCGGAAAGTGACGTGCGGTCGCGCCTGCTCGCCGATCTGCATCCAATCTTTGGCGAGGCGCACCGCTTCTTTCACCTGCGCGGGCTTCCGCAAAGACAGATGCAGGAACAGCACGGCGAGCGCCATGGCCGGAGCGCGGCTGGCGAAGCCGGCGCCGTCGGCGGTCTGGCCGAGGGAATAGGAGACGATGCGCACTTCGCCGAGAATCGAGGCATCGACGCCGAGCGCGGTGTGCATCAGATCGTGCAGCTTGTAGGCGCGCCGAAAGAGATACTGCAGCGGATTGGTCGGCGTACCGATCTCGAGCAGCGTGGCCAACGGGTCGATGTGGTTGGCACGAATGAAGCGCGCGTACTCGCGGCCCAACGTGCCGTCGGGGAGCTTCGCCAGCCGCGTCGGCGTGATGTCCGGGTCGTACCTCTCGTTGAAGAGCGTGATGGCGTCGGGCTGCTCACACGCCAGGCGTTCGATCTGCTGCGGACCGGCATCCTTCAGGGCGGTGCTGATCAGCGAGTTGATGCCGTGGCCGATGTCGGAGCGGCTGGGATCCCACACCGTCTTCACAAAGTTGCGCGCCGCCAGCAGCATCGCCCACGGGTTGTTCAGACCGAGCGATGCCAGCTCCTGCAGCTCTCGTCGCATGTCGCGTCCTCCTCGTGCCGGATTCTAATCCGAAGACGCGCCCGGCAACAAACGAATTCTCCCGCAGGCGCGGCACGTCCGACCATCCGCGCCGCGGCGGGCCAGGCTTCGCCAATATGATCGTTGAACCGTCGCCATAGCCTGGCCGCACGCTTTCTGAGATATTCGAGTCCGGATGAAGCATCGCAAGCTGTGCAAAGGGACGGCGCAATGAAGCCCACGGTATATATCGACGGCGAGGTTGGGACGACGGGCCTGCGCATTCGGCAGTGGCTCGGTGGCCGCGACGATCTCGAGCTGCTCAATATCCCTGAGGCACAGCGGAAAGATCCGAGCGCGCGGCGCGAGCGCATCCGCGCCGCCGATGTCAGTGTGCTGTGCCTGCCCGACGACGCGGCCCGCGAAGCGGCGTCGTGGGTTGCCGGCACACGTGCGCGCTTGATCGATGCGAGCACGGCGCACCGGGTCGCGCCCGGCTGGATCTACGGTCTTCCTGAGTTGGGAGCGCAGCAGCGCGCGGCGATTCGGCACGCCCAGTTGGTATCGAACCC
>CAZTDK010000229.1:0-8757 GCA_964611965.1 uncultured Binatia bacterium (SeqCode)
ATGGTGCCGCTATCTGCGGCCCCGTGGGAGGAGCGGACAGAACCTGCCCGACCACCGCGACGGGTGCGCCGATCAATCTACCCAGTGGCAGCTGCCTGGGTACGGACATCCCGCAGACGCTGAGCGGTGCGGCGGTAGCACTGGCCTACCCCGCCATCGATGTTCTCCCGCCGACTCCGGTGAACATCGGCGATCTGGTCGCGACGCTTCGGTTGCAATGTGAGTAGGAGAGCCTCTTGCCTCCACCCTGCGTTTCCGCAGCGCGGAGACGCAGGGTGGAGGGTGACGCTCAACCCGAGCTCGGCCAGCAATAGTCCTTGAACTGCTCGCGCAGCTCGCGCTTGGCGATCTTCCCGACACTGGTCTTGGGCAACGTTTCGATGAAGACCACGTCTTCGGGAAGCCACCACTTCGCCACGCGCGAGCCCAGGTGCTCGAGTACCGTTGCCTTGGTCAGCTGGCGTCCCGGCTTGGTTACCACGCATGCCAGCGGGCGCTCTTGCCAGCGCTCGTGCGCCAAACCGACGACCGCGGCCTCGAGGACGTCGGGATGCGCCATGATGGCATTCTCCAGCTCGACGCTGGAAATCCATTCGCCGCCGCTCTTGATGACGTCCTTGGCGCGGTCGGTGATCTGCACGTAGCCGCCGGCGTCGATGGTGGCGATGTCACCGGTTTTGAACCAGCCGTCCTGAAACGCCGACGCGGAGCGCTCGTCGTTGTAGTACTCGCCGACGATCCACGGGCCGCGCACCTGCAACTCGCCCATGCTGGTGCCGTCCCAGGGCAACTCACACCCGTTGTCGTCGACGATCCGCAAGTCGACGAACGGCACCGCGGTTCCCTGCTTGGCGCGCACCACGCGGCGCTGCGCCGCACTCCAGTCCTGCATGCCGCTGCGCGCCCGCGACAGGGTCGCCAGCGGCGCGGTCTCGGTCATCCCCCAGGCTTGGACGACGGCGATTCCCAACTCATCGAAGCTCTTCAGCAAGCTTTCGGGCACTGCCGACCCGCCGCAAGGCACGCAGCGCAGGCTCGACAAATCATAGTGTTGCTGCTCGAGCACGCCGAGCAAACCGATGAGCACCGTCGGCACGCCGCCGGTGACCGTGACGCGCAGATCCTGAATGAGCGCCGCGAGGTCCCGCGGTGTCGGCTGCGCCCCCGGGTACACCTGCGTGGCACCGACCATGGTGGACGTGAACGGCATGCCCCAGGCATTGGCGTGAAACATCGGCACGACGGGCAAGACGACGTCGGCTTCGCACAACCCGAACGAATCGGTTCCGGCCTGCGCCAGGCTGTGCAGCATCAACGCACGGTGACTGTAGACGACTCCCTTGGGATTGCCGGTTGTCCCCGACGTGTAGCAAATGGCCGCGGCGCGCTGTTCATCGAGCCGCGGGAACGCGAAATCCTCCGACGCCGATGCCAGCAGATCCTCGTAGCGATACAGCGGCTGCAACGTCGTCTCGGGCAGCGGCCCGTCGCCCATCACGACATAGGCGCGCACGCCACGGAGATCTTTGGCGAGCGGTTCGAGCGCCTGCACCAGCACGTCGTCGACAAAGATCACGGCGTCCTCGGCATGGTTGACGATGAACGTGATCTGCTCCGGAAACAGCCGGATGTTCAAGGTGTGCAACACCGCGCCACTGCTGGGCACACCGAGGTACAGCTCGAGGTGGCGGTGCGTGTTCCAGGCAAAGCTGGCAACCCGATCGCCGTCACGCACGTCCAACGCGCGCAGCGCGTTCGCCAGCCGGCAGGCTCGCCGGTACAGCTCCGCATAGGTGAGGCGGTGCAATCCCGCCGGCGTGCGGGTGATCACCTGCTTGGTGGGGAACAGGCGCCCTGCCCGCTCCAGCACATGCGTGATGGTCAGCGGGTAGTCCATCATCAAGCCGCGCATAGGTCCCTCCTCAACCCGGCAAAGCCGCAACCCCAACAAGGAGAGAATGGAAAACAGGAAACCGAAAACAGGAAATGGAAAACCGGCAAATTGATCCGTTTCCAATTTCCGGCTTCCTGTTTCCGGTTTCCCATTTTCTTTCCGTCCTGCTCAAGATTTCCGACTCAGCGACTAGCGGACGGCTTGTACCATGTTCCCGCTTGGCAGTGCGAGCTTGTACGTGAACGATTGGAGAAGGACGTGATGTTTTCGCCAGCCGAACCTCCCCCCGAGCCCCATCCTTAACCTTTTGTGAAGCGGCTCATTCAGCAACCCACCGGCACCTGTTGTAGGCTCTTGGCTTTGATGGTGTTCCTTTCGCCGAACCGCGGCAAGTAGGATCAGACCTCCTGGGCCCGAGGAATCTGCCACGAGCCCAAGACCTTCCACCACGAACACAATCGGTTAGCCCGGGGTAGGAGTGGGTTAGGAGAAACGCCGCCGCACTTTGTTCGGTGAATCTCGCAGGCTAAGTAAGAAGGCCTGAAGCGAATGCCGATGGACAGCCGAGGGCGCATGAGAGGTCGATGATCGCCGAATATCTTCAGCGTCTCGCTTGGGATCCGACCGCACCGGTGCCTGACGGATGGCCGCACGGGTGGTGGGGGGTGCTGCTGCTCTTCTGCATTCCCGGCGGCATGGGCATCCCACCGGGCGTGCTGCTCGGACACCACGGCGGCATCGGCCCGATCCTTATGAGCGTCCTCTACTTCGCCTCCGACATTGTGCTCGCCGCGGTGTTCGAGCCGATGCTGCTCATCATCGCCGCGCTGGGGCGCCGGTTGCCGATGGTGCAGCGGGCGGCGCACTGGGTGTTCAACGCGATCACGCGAACCATGCCGGCAGGCAGCCTGACGGCTCCGGTCGGAATCGCGCTCACCGCCTTCGGCGCCGGGCTCCCGTTTGGCCGCGCGCTCGGCGCCACGGCCGGCTTCGGTCTGATCCCCAGCTGGCTCTTCACGATCTCCGGCGACATGGCGTATTTCGGCCTCGGCATGGCGTCGACGCTCTGGTTCGACGACCTCCTCGGCGACCCGCGGACAGCAGCCCTTGCCGGGCTTGCCGTCATGTTCGTCGTCCCGTGGCTGATTCAACGCTGGCAGGCCCGTGCGGGGAAGCGCGCGTGAATCGGGACTCAGGGAGGTGCAGATTCCCCCCGACCTTCAAGAGAGTCACCAAAGCACGAACGTTCGAATGCGCGAAAAAGGAGGCGCTTCCTTCCCGCCGTGCGTTTCACCAGTCGGAGAAATCGCTCCAGTCACGCACGCCGATGAACTCGCGTTTGCCGAGGTCGACACCGTTGTGCCGGAGAATGGCGTACGCCGTGGTCACGTGGAAATAGAAATTCGGCACGGCGATACGCGTCAGGTAGTCGCTGCCGCGCACCGAGTTGCCTTGCATCCACGGCGGCGCGACGCGCCGCTCCTCGGCGCCGGCAAAGGCGGACGCCTGGAACGTCCCGAGGTAGCCAAGACACGTCTGAATCCGGCTGCGCAGCTCGGCAACGGCCTTCTCGGTATCGGGGTGCGACGGCGCCTTCTGGCCGCTCAGATAGGCGGCGGCATACTTCGCCGCGTCACACGCCGATTGCACCTGCTGGATGAGCGCGTACTGATCCGGCGCCAGCCGGGCTTGGGCGAGCACGTCCGCATCAAAACCCTTCTGCTGCGCGTACTCCGTCGCTTTCTGCAGCCACTGGTCGAGGTTCTTCAGCATCCGGCCGAACTGGGAAATGGTTTCGAAGGTTGGCATGGCGTCACTCCTTTTCAGAGGTATGCGGCGATCCCTGCGGTGATCTGCAGCGCGTGGCCGCCAGCGTGCAAAAAAACCGACAACCGAAGATCCGAGTGGATCTTGGCACATCTTACCATCCGCGTCACCTCTCTCTGCTTCGAAAATGGGAGTGAGGGCTTGGGGCCTTGAGGGCTTGGCTTTCATCCCTTTCGGGCGAAGCCACGGCTTCATCGCGACTCCTTCGGCATATGGGCAGCGCGCAGCGACCCAACGGGAGCGGCCCACAAGAGACGCCGGCCGCAGGCCCGCCGGCCGCAGGCCCCGCAGGCCTGGTTGACGTAGTTCTGGCGTCCCGCCAATAGAGAGCGTCCCGCCGCTTTCAAGGACAAGGGAATGGCATGTTGAGAGTGAGAGGCCGGAGAGTGCCGGGGAGAGACCAGTGACTCGTAGCAAGGTAACGATCGAATGAAGCGCAAGTCTCTACTCATCGGCTTGGCGCTCGTGCTGCTCGCGGCAGGGGTCGGGTATTACATGTTCCGGCTGCGCGCCAGCGCCTTGGTGTTGACCGGCATCGTGACCACCAACGAGGTCATCGTCAGCCCGCAGGTCAGCGGCCGCATCGATCGCTTGTTGGTCCGCGAAGGAGACAGCGTCACCCGCGACCAGCTGCTCGCTGTAATCGCGCCGGACGAGCTGCGCGCCGACAGCGCCTACTACGCCTCCAGCGCCGACGGTCTGGCGTCACAAGTCAAGGAGAGTGAAGCCGCGTTGCGCCTGCAGGAACAGCAGACCAGCGAGCAGATCCATCAGGCGGAGGCGACCCTGGCGTCGGCCGAGGCCCAGCAGGTGGCGGCGCAAGCGGATGCGGAAAACGCGCGCTTGCTGTTCGAGCACAATCGCCAGCTGCTGCCGCAGGGCATCGTCTCCGTCCAGGAGTTCGATCAGACCCGCACGACCTACGAAGGCGCGAAAGCCCGCGTCGACTCCCTGAAACGGCAGGTGGAAGCCGCGCGCGCGGCGCTCGAGCTGGCGCGCTCCAACGCCGAGCAGACGGCCATGCGGCAACACGCTCTCGAAGTCAGCCAGCAGCAACAAGCCGCCGCCGAAGCCCAGCGCGCCAAAGCCAACGTGCGCCTCGCCTACACCGAGATCCACGCGCCGATCGATGCCAGCGTCGACGTGCTCGCGGTACGCATGGGCGAGATCGTAAGCCCGGGCCAGCCGTTGCTCACGCTCATCAATCCGGACGATTTGTGGGTGCGCATCGACGTCGAGGAAACCTACATCGATCGCATTCGCATCGGTGAGACCATGACGGTCCGCTTGCCCTCCGGCGCCGAGCTCCCGGGCGTGGTGTTCTACCGCGGAGCCGACGCGGGCTTCGCCACGCAACGCGACGTCAGCCGTTTCAAGCGCGACATCAAAACGTTCGAGGTGCGGCTGCGCGTCGACAACCACGACCGCCGCCTCGCCGTCGGCATGACCGCGTACGTGCAACTCGGCTTCGCACGCTGATGCCGGCCATCGACGTCCGCGACATCGTCAAGCGCTTCGGCACGTTTGCCGCAGTGGACGGGATCAGCTTCACGGTCGCCAAGGGTGAAATCTTCGGCCTACTCGGGCCGAACGGCGCCGGCAAATCGACCCTCATCCGCATGCTTACCACCTTGCTGCCGCCAACCGCGGGGACGGCCACCATCAACGGCTTCGACATCGTGACGCAAGCCGACGGCGTGCGCGAGTCGATCGGCGTCATTCCGCAAGCCATGACCAGCGATCTGGAGCTGAGCGTGCATGAAAACCTGCTCATCTTCGCCAAGCTCTATGGCGTGCCGCGCGCCAAGCGCAACCGGCTGATGGAAGAGCTGCTCGAGGCGGTGGAGCTCACCCCGTGGGCCGACAAGCAGGTGAAGAATCTATCGGGTGGCATGCGCCGCCGCGTCGAAATCGCACGCGGCCTGGTACACGAGCCGCGCATCTTTTTTCTCGACGAACCGACGACCGGGCTCGACCCGGTCTCGCGCGTCGCCGTGTGGGGCATGATTCAGCGCGTCCAGAGGGAGCGCAACCTCACGGTACTGATCACCACACACTACATGGACGAGGCGGACAAGCTGTGTGATCGGATCGCCATCGTCGATCACGGCAAGCTCATGGCGCTCGATTCTCCCATGCGGCTCAAAGCGTCGATTCCCGGCAAGAACATCCTCGAGGTTAGCTTCGCAGCGCCGCCAGACGGTTGGGAGCGCGTGCTGGCGGCGCTGCCGAACGTCGAGAGTGTCACGGGACAGCACGACCTCTTCCGCATCGCCTCCGACAACGGCCCGGCAACTACGATGGCCTTGATGGAGACGGCGGCGCGCGCCGGGGTGGCGGTGCGCTCGCTGTCGGTGCAGAGCACGTCGCTCGATGACGTGTTCGTGCACTACACCGGCCACGCCCTGCGCGACGCGCTGCAGGAGCCATCCCCGATGGACCGGTCCTTCATGGTGCAGCGGTAACCGGGCATGCATCGCACCTGGGCCATCATCGAGCGCGAGCTGCGACGGTTTCGCCGCAGCCCTACGCTCATCGTCATGTCGCTGTTCTTTCCGATCGTGCAGCTGGTGGTACTCGGCTACGCCTTCGGCGGCATCGTCAAGCATCTGACCGTCGCCGTGGTCGACCATGACCACGGGCTCTCCGCGGTGAAGGTGCGTGAGCTCTGCAACGCCGTCGCCAACGGCTCGCGGACGTTCGAAACGATCGAGTACAGCGATGAGGGGCAGGCCCTGGCCGACTTGCGCAACGGGCGGGTGAACGGCGTGCTGATCATCCCGCCGCAGTTCTCGCGGCTGCAGTTGGAGAAGGCGGCGCCGCGCGTGGCGCTGATCGAGGACAACACGGATACGTTCGTGGCGGCGACGCTGGCGGCGTCGGTGGAAGGTTTGATCGCCGGGATGGGCCAACCACAAGCGGATACGCGGCGGCTCGCGATGCAAACGACCCTGGAGACCGTCGAGGTCTATCCGTACGTGCCGTACATCCAATACCTGCTGCCGGGTTCGATCGTGATGTCCGTGTTCATGATGGTGATGATCGGCGGCGGCATCATCTTCATCGACGACAAGGCCCGTGGGCTGCATGAGGGTTACCTGGTTACACCGATCACCAAGCTCGAGCTGATCGCCGGCTTCAATCTCTCGGGAACCATCAAAGCCGTATTGGCCGGGGTGGTGCTGATGACCATCGGCTCGCTGGTCGCCGGCATTCCCAACCCGTTCGAGCCGCTGCGTCTGATGAAGGTATTGCTGGTGATCGTGGTGACGGCGTTCGCACTGATCAGCTTCATGTTCCTGCTGATGGTGCGGGTGAGCGACCCGTTGGTGCCGCGCGCCATGTTCGGGTTGTTGAACACGATGCTGTATTTCCCGAGCGGCGCGGTCTATCCGCGCCAGGGCTTTCCCGCTTGGATGCAAGCCATCTCGGCGATCGACCCGTTTACCTATGCCGTCCACGCCCTCAAGTGCCTGCTGCTCAAAGATACGGGCATCGCCGCGATCAGCGGTGATCTCGCCTTCCTCATCATCTTTTCCATCGTGACGATGACGGTCGCGACGCTGCTGTTTCGGCGGACGCTTTGAGGGCTGCCCCGGCGTCTCTTCTATGGACCGCTCCCGTTGGTCGCTGGGGGCTGCCATCGCGAAGGGTCGATTCCGCGCGCAGCATCTTTGCCTGGACTACTCTCCTTTGGACCGTGAACGTCCACCTTGGCCTACTCCTTCGTGCCCTTCGTGTACTTCGTGGTGAAGCGGTTTTTCGTATCAGGATTAGCTGGCACTTGGTTTCTGGTAGGATCGCAGCTGACAGGAGGTGCCAATGAAGAAGCGCGGAAACCCGATCGAGCTCTACTACTGGCCCGGCATTCAGGGCCGCGGTGAATTCGTGCGCCTCTTACTCGAGGACGCCGACGCCGCGTACGTCGACGTTGCGCGTGAGCGCAAGAACGGACTGCTGACCATGATGCGCTTCCTCGAGGGCGAGGAACCGGGAGCGCTGCCGTTTGCGCCGCCGTTCGTGAAGGTCGGCAGCGCGGTCGTATCGCAAACGGCGAACGTCCTTGCCTTTCTCGCGCCGCGTTTGGGGCGCGTGCCAAAGGACGAGACACTCCGCGCCGAGGCGCAGCAGATCCAACTGACGCTCGCGGACTTCGTCGGCGAGGTTCACGACGCGCACCACCCGATCGCCGGAAGCCTCTACTACGACGACCAGAAGCCTGCGGCAAAGCGCCGCGCTCAGCTCTTCGTGAAAGAACGCATGCCGAAGCACCTCGGCTGGCTCGAGAAGATCTTGGCGCGCAACCGCAAGAGTGCCGGGCAGTGGCTCGTCGGCAGCGATTGCTCCTACGTCGACCTGTCGGTGTTCCAGATCGTCGAGGGCCTGCGCTACGCGTTCCCGAACGCGCTCCACAATCTCACGCCGTCGATCCCCCGGGTGACGGCGTTGCGCGACCGCATCGCGAGCCGCCCGCGTATCGCGGCGTATCTCGGCTCAAAGCGGCGCCAGGCGTTCAACCAGATGGGCATCTTCCGGCACTATCCCGAGCTGGATGCGCCAACGCCACGGGCGCGGCGCAAGAAACTGTAGGGCGACGAGGCCAAGCCAACTCATGGAGGGGCGGGGAGCCCACGTAGGTGGGCTTGGTGCATTTCGTTGCCGCGGCTTGAGCCGCCGGGCTGAATAGATGGACGCAATACTCGGGCCTTGCCCCGCTCTCTGGCTCTCCGTCTGCGGTTTGCATCGACGCAACTGAAGCGTATAGTTGACTCATTCGCCGGACGCCGGTGGGAGCTCTAGGTGGCTGATGCGTTCCCGCCTGCGCCCGAGGAGGAGGTTCTCAATGGCGGACTTGGTTTTGGACCTCGCGATAGTCATGGTGATCGTCGTCGTGCTGCGGGTGATTCCCCGCATGATGGCGGCCAACGCGGAGACTCGCGCGGCCTTGCACAGGCAGCAAGCGGCGCATCACCACCACGCGCAGCTGATCGACAGCCAGCTGCATCCTGACGACCGTCACAACAAGCAACACGCGG
>CAZTDK010000230.1:0-8736 GCA_964611965.1 uncultured Binatia bacterium (SeqCode)
GCAGTCTGTCGGACTTGGCAGTCTCCAGCGACCAACGGGAGCGGACCATAGAAAAGACGCCGGCCGCAGGCCCGCAGGCCCTAGTTGAGCAAGAAGCCAATTTCGACGCTGCCATTTGTCGAGCTCGAGGAGCCGCTCGGTATCGTCCCACTCTGGGTGCCGGGCGCCGCATAGCTCCCGCCACCGCCACCGCCGCAGCCGACCGGCGAACCGCCGGTGCTGACCGCGCCGCCACCGCCGCCGCCCCACCCGCCGCCGCCACTGCCGCCGACGTCGTCGATGTTGGAACCGTTGTAGCGACCGGTCCCGCCCAGGCCGGAGTTGGTCGTAGCAATCGTCGACGGCGCTATATTGAACCAACTGACGGTCGTGCTGCTCGAATGCGTCGACCCACCCTCCCCGCCGATTCCCGACCCACCGGCGCTGCCGCCGCTCTCGTCGCTCTGCGGGGTTGCGCCCCCGGATCCGCTTGATCCCCCCTTCCCTCCGCAGGAAACAGGTGACTGGAATCCGCCGTTCCCACCGGCGTTCGATCCTGATTGTCCGAGCGTCGCCGTCGCCTGCCCGCCGCTGCCACCATTGATGTTCGCAACGTCGCCGGCGCCGCCTCCACCACCACCGCCTGCGATGAGGATGATGTTTTGCGTACACGAGTCGTTGATCGTAGCGACGGTGACGGACAGGTCCGCCGTGCTAACGATGGTGGATGAGCCACCTTTCCCGGCATCGTGATCCTCGTCGCCCTGCGTGCCCAGGTAATAGTAGAGCGTGCTCGTTCCGTAACATTGCTCGAAGTCCGCAATCGAGGTCAGTGTCACGGCGGTCCCCTGATTGCCGCCACTGGAATTGAACGTGCCGTCGAACTGCCCGCGGCCGCCCTTACCTCCCCAGGCGCGAATCCACATCGGCGATGCATCGGTGACGCTGGCGCCCGCGGTGGCGGCGGCGCTGCCTCTGACGCTCTCGAGGCTTGCAATGAATTCATTCGACGGCAGCGTGCAGGTGACGCTGCCGCTTGATGCGGTGCACGTCGCAAACGTCGGCGTTGGAGTTGGCGCGGAGTAGTACACGATTTGGATGGCGCCATTGTCACCCGCGGGCGAGTCAGGCACGCTACCCGAGGTAGGCGCCGTCGAGTCGTAGGCGGTATTCGGCGCCGCCCAGCTGCCGCCGCCACCACCGCCAGCGCCGGAATTGTTGCTGGAATTGCCGCCCTGTCCGCCGCCGCCAAAGCCGCCGCCGCCGCCACCGCCGTACGTGGATGCAGACCCGCCGTTTCCGCCGCACCATTGTCCTTGCGCCTGCGGCGTGGGGGTAGCGGGAGGACTCGAACACGAGTCCTGCGGCGGAATCAACGAGCCACTGCGATCCCATTTGACATCGTCGACGTTGCCGAAGCCGCCGATGCCGCTGGTACCTTTCGAACCCGCGTCGCCCTCGTATGGTGAGGCGTTGCCACCGGCGCCGCCGCTTTCTCCGTGCGATTCCCCGCCGGTCGAGCCCGAGGTACTCACCGCCGGCCCTGGTGTCGCGCTGGCGTTGCTGATCGCTACGCCGCCCGTTCCGCCAGCGCCGCCGTCATAGTAGGTCCCGCCGATATCGGTGATCTCGCAGCTCGAAAACCCGCCGCCCCCACCGCCACCGGCGATCAGCAGCACGTCCGCGCTCGGATCTTTGATCTGCTCGGGCGAGCCGATCGTGCTGAGCTCCGTGGTGGAGAGGACCGTCGAGCTGCCACCCACGCTGGCACTGGTCGAGCCGACTCCAATGTAAGCATAGAGCTTGTCGGGCAAGTCGCCAACATCTTGAACGGTCATGGCAAAGCCGCCGGCGCCGGCGCCGCCGCCCGCATGGCACTCGCTGGACTGTGTGTCGCCGCCTGTCCCGCTGCCACCCCACGCCAGCACACGGACCCCGCCGGCCACTGTGGTGTCGGCTTTCCAATCGGGCAAGCCAAGGATGAAGGAGGTTGACGTCGCGGTGCAGGTGACCATCGTGTCGTTACTGAAAGTGGCGGTCATCGGAAATGGGCATACGCCGACGCTTCCGCACGCGAGCGAGCCGCTGCCGAGCGTGACGGTGTAAGACGCGCCCGAGCCGCTGATGCCCACCGCATATCCGGTCTGGCTACAGCTGTAGACAGCACCGGCGGTGGGATTCAGCCGCAGCTTGAAGAGTTGCGCCCCGCTGCCGGCGTCGTAGACCACCATCGCCTCGTCGCTGAAGAGTGTCTGGTAGGTGAGGCTTTGGCCGGCCGCGATGAACACACCGTAGGAGTTGTCGATCTGTTGCGGCGGCTCGTAGGCGACCGGGTCGACGTTGAAATTCTGCTGATAGAAGCTGGCGCAGCATTCCTTGCTGAAGACCACCGGGAAGCCGAGATCGTTCTCGACCGTGTATATGTAGGTCTTGCCGCTGTTCGGCGGCGCCGGCAGATTCTGAATGCGCCCGCTGACGTCGGTCTCGCTGTACACCGATCCGTAGCCGCAGTTGTCGAACCAGACGAGGCTGTTGGTCTTGTTGGTCGATGTCGTCTCGATTTGATATTCATCGGCGAGCTGAAACGACACGATCCGCGACCCGGTGGTGCTGCCACCGTTGAGCGCGCCGGAGCCGTTGGCGTCCGCGTAGTGCGGAATGTAGCCGACGTAGTCGCTGGTGCGTTCGCAGAACGGCGTCTGGGTGGAATCGCAGTTGCCGAACCCAGTCGCGCTCACATAGTAGAGCGCCGTCGGGAACGACAGCCCCCAAGTTCCCGACTGCTGATCGAGGACGTAGTTCGGCTGGTTGTATGCCGTGGTGGCGTTGATCGCCAGCGGATTGACCACTGCCGTGCACAGGTCGCTTCCCGAGTTGAGGGTGAAGCTGCGGATCTCCTGGAAACCCGCGGTGATCCCGTCGTTGGCGGTGATCGAGGCGGAGCCCTGGCCGGTATTGCTATTGGGATACACGTCGATGGCAGGTGACGTATTCACGCTCCCCGACACGGCACTGCAGCGCGTCCCCACACCGACCAGCTCTGTGCACCCCGTGGAGGAATCGTAGATGTATCCCACGCCGACCGGGAACGGGCTCTGGCCGTCCGGCTGATACTGGTCGCGGCTGTAGAGGTAGTAGAGCTGATCCGGAAAGGCCGCCGATTGCTGCGCCGACTGCGCGCCGTACTTCGTGCGGTATTCGGTGACCGAGGGCGACGACGGATCGACGTAGCCCGCCGTCTCCAACGTCAGCGCAGCGAAGCTGCGGCGGCTCGGGTTGCTCACGTCGTACAGATCATTCGAGTAGGCGTCGCCGTTCTGGTCAACGAATACGAGATGGTCATAGATCCATTGCGCATCGGCGGTAGAGATCCCGCTTGGCAATGTGACCGTCACCGCCGCGGGGTAGACGCCGGTATTGGGTAGGGTTGCAGTCGAGGTGCTCAACGTGATCGCCTGCGACACAACGGGCGCCGGACCGACGATCGGCGTGATGAGCGTCGGCCCGTACGTATCCGTCCAATAGGTCTTGGCGCATGCCGGGGTCGACCCGTTGAAGGTATAGTTCGAGCTGCATGCGGTCACGCTGAGCGACAGGTCGCTGAGCGTCTGGCCGCTCAGATCCTCGGCAACGATGAACGAGAACGCCGGCAATTGCGGCTGACCGCTGCTGCTTACCCCGACGCCGTTGAACGGCACGAAGTTGCGCGTTGTTACGGTGCTCCCACCTGCGGCCAGCGTCACCTGATAGAAGAAGCCGTTGTTGCCGTCACCCCAATTGGTCCCCGGGCTCCATGCTGGAACCGTCACGCGATAGAGCACGGTGTTCACCGGATCGGTGTAGGCGTGCGCAATCGCGAACAGTGTCGTGTGTGTCTGGGTGCAGACATCGGACACGCCCGGAGTGCACGCCACCGTCGGTGTGAACGTCTGCGACGGCGTCCACGTCGGCGTCCGCGTCCAGGTGGGCGTGACGGTCCAGGTCGGCGTAATCGTCCGCGTCGACGTCATCGTCCAGGTGGGCGTCGGCGTCCTGGTCACCGTGATCGTCGGCGTCTGGGTGTCGGTGGGCGTGATCGTCGGCGTATGGGTCTGGGTGGGCGTGATCGTTGGCGTCGCCGTGGGACTGATCGTCGGCGTGAGCGTGGCGGTGAAACTCGGCGTCGGTGTGAACGTTGCGGTAGTCGTCGCGGTCGGCGCCGGCGTCGCCGAGTTGGTCGGCGTGGACGTTTGTGTGGGCGGACTCGAGGGGGTCACGGTCGGCGTCAGCGTCGGTGTCGGCGTGAAGGCGACGCAGCCGATCCCGACGCAGGCGGCATCGGGGACCGCCACGCAGTCGCCGCAGCCATCGCCCGTGCTCTGGGCGCAAAACGAGCCGCAGTTGCAACACGGCGGCACCGCTGTTGCCGTGTTGGTCGGCGTTACCGTTCCGGTAGGACTGGGTGTCGGCGTGAACGTGGCGCAGCCGTTGTCGACACAGGCGGCGTCGGGAACAGCCGTGCAGTCGCCACATCCTGCGCCCGTATCGTCGGCGCAGAACGCGCCGCAATTGCAGCAGCCAGCGGCAGCGGGTGTTGGCGTCGGCGTCTCATCGCCGCCGATGATCGGCGACGTGGGCGTCGGGGTGTTCATGACGGTCTGCAGCATCAGCGTGACATTGGCATCGGTGCTCGCCGTTTGCGTCGCCAGATCCACCGCTCCGGCGGGCGTTGTACCCGCGAAGGAGAGATCGGCGGTGGCCTGCTCGACCGCGTCGAGCACCTGCTGCGCGCCGCCGTCGGGGTAGTTTTCGAATCCGTGGCTGTCGAGCAGTTCGACTGCCGCCTCGCTCACCGGCGTGATGTCGGTGGCCGGGAAGGTGAACGCGCGCGGCACGCCGAAGCGCAGGGCGGCGGTTGCCGCACCGAAGCCGAGAGCTCGGTACACCACGGCCTCCGCAATGCCGGCCTGGAAGACCAGCGCTGCACTGGCGTCGGCGAGGGGCACCTGGAGCGACCAAGTCCCTGCGCCGGTGACCGTCGTCGCAGCCAGCACCGACAGTCCCTGCCCATGCAGACACTGCGGCCGGTCGTCGCAGCGGAACACCGTGATCGGCGTGCCGGCCGCGCAGCCGGTGAGCCCGTGACTGCCGGCCCCCGGCACGGCGCACGATCCCATCAGGGTGACCAGTGGGGTCGTCGGCGTGGCGGGGGGAGCCGCCACCGGCGTGGTCGATTCGGAGCAGCCGGCGATGCAGAGTGCCGCCAACAGCGTCAACGCTGCCCGGGGCATTGCCGCGATACGCACCGAGACAAGCGTGATGAGACGCTGGGCCATTGGTATCAGCTGCATGGGCTGGCTCCTGAGGACCACAACTCCGTGTTCTTGGAGTTGGAGATGACGAGACTGCACTCACTGAGTGTCAGCGTGGTGCCGCCGTTGCCGTTCTGCTGGTCGTCGGCGGTGCTGGTGCAGAAGATCGACGTGCCCGCAGCGTTGTAGATGCACATGTTGCCGTCGGTCTGGAAGCAGAAGCGGGCGCCCTGTCCGCCGCCGGTGTTCGATGCCCACACCGCTTCACCGGACAGACTGTACAGGACCAGGTTCCCGTCGCCTTGCCACGCGAGGATGCTCGACGCGGTGGCCAAAACTTCGCCGCTAGCGGTGGACGCCTCCAGGCAAGCCATCGGCGTCTGCGCGCTGGTCGAGGTAATGTTGCCGCGGGTGGCGCTGCTGCTTACCGTCACCGTGGAGAGGAGGAAGCCGACTTCGACTTGACCGTTATCGCTGCTGATGCTGCCGCCCGGTACACTGCCGCTTTCCGTCGACGCGGCGGCATAGCTACCACCGCCGCCGCCGCCGTGGCTGGTGCTGCCGCCGGCACCACCACCACCACCGCCGCCCCAACCCCCGCCGCCGCCGCCGCCGATCTTGCTACCGTCATGCTTGCCCTCGCCGCCCTGACCGTTGGAACCGACCGTGGACGGTGTACCATTGATCCAGCCGTTGACCGTGCTCGGGCCGCCACCGGTGTGCACAGCTCCTCCCAGGCCGCCCACACCGGAGTTGCCGGCGCTGCCACCGTCGCCGGCGCCGTTCGCCGACCCGCCGTTGCCGTCCGAGCCACCCCCGGCGTCATCCGAGCCGCTGCCCGGTCCGGACGCGCTGGGGCTCACACCGGCGATTGCCTGCCCGCCAGCGCCGCCTGCTTCGCCGCCATTTTCGCCACCACCACCACCGCCGCCGGCAATCAGGACGATGTTCTGCGTACAACTGGAGCTGGACGACACGCACGCTGCGGTGACCGAAAGGTCAACGGTGCTAACCATGCTCGATGCACCGCCTTTGCCGGCGTCATGGTTGGCGTCGCCCGGCTGGCCAACGTAGTAATACAGCGCCGTCGTCCCGAAGCGTGACTCGTAGTCGGCAATCGAGGTGAGCGTCTGCGCCAACCCATGACTCCCGCCGGATGAGCTCGCTCCCGCGCCGCCGCTGCCGCCCCAGGCGCGAATCCACATGAGTGAGTTGTCGGTAATGGTGTACCCGCTGCCGGCAGCAGCGCTCGCCAGCGCCTTCATGTCCTCGAGACTGGTCGCGGTGTAATTCGTCGATAGCGTGCACGCGACGCTCGATGTCGAGCTCGAGAAGTTACAGGTCCCAATCGGAAGCGCACCCGTATAGTAGACGAACTGCACCGCCCCGGTGGTGCCGCCGGGCGACGCCGGCACGGAGTCCAGCGGCGCCGTCGGGTCGAATGCCGTGTTCGCCACCGCCCAACTGCCGCCGCCACCGCCGCCGCTGCCGGCATGGTTTGCATTCTCGGTTCCGCCCCCGCCGCCACCGAAGCCGCCGCCCCCGGCGCCGCCGTTGTCGTGCGTGTTGCCTCCGTTCCCCCCACACCACTGCCCTTCGGCCTGTGGAGTTGGCGTCGGCGGAGGAGTCGCGCAGGCATCCGGCGGCGGGATGAGCGACCCGCTGTCGTTCCACTTAGCATCGCCATTGGTTCCAAAGCCGCCGAGGCCCTGGGTCCCGGACGAACCACCGCTGCCCGCACCGCCTTCGTTCGGCGACGGATTGCCACCGGTGCCACCCGCCACGTTGGTATCCTGGCTGTCTTGGCTGTCGGCGCCATTTCCACCGGCCGTGCTGGCCGCCGTCCCGTTTGCCGGCGCATCGGCGACAGCCGTACCGCCGGCGCCGCCACTCCCGCCGTCGAAGCCCTCGCCGTCGGCGCAGTACGTGTGCCCGCCGCCGCCACCACCGCCCGCAACCAGCAGAGCGAACGCGGATGGGTCCTTGATGGTCAGCGGATTTGCGATGGTGCTCAGTGGGGCCGTGGCCAGGACGCTCGAGGCGCCGGCCAGCTGGTACGTACTGCCCGGGCTGCCGATGTAGGCGTACAGCGCATCGGGAATGTCACTGACCGTTTGTACCGACAGGGCGAATCCACCCGCCCCGCCCGCGCCACCACCGGTAGAACCCGAGCACGCGCCGCCTTCATACCCGGCGCCGCCCCAGGCGCGCAGTTGCAACGATGAGGTCGTGGCCGCAACCTCGGTCTTCCAGTCGGGGAGACCCAGGAGGAAGGATGACGTCGTCGCCGTGCAGGTGACCTGGTCACCGCTGGTGCTGGCCGTCATTCCGAAGGGACATGCCCCAACGGTTCCGCAGGTCAGCGCGCCACTCCCTAGCGTCACAGTGTACGCCGCGTCGGAGCCGCTGATCGCGGCGAGCCATCCGCTCTCGTTGCACGCATAGACCGCACCCGAGGCGTTGAGGCGCAGCTTGAAGAGCTGCGTCCCGCTGCCGGCGTCGTAAACGACCGTTGCCTCGTCGTTGAAGAGTGTCTGGTAAGTGAGACTCTGGCCAGCAGCGATGAAGATGCCGTAAGTGTTGTCGATCTGTTGCGGCGGCTCGTAGGCGATGGGATCGAGATTCAGGTTCTGCTGATAGAAGCTGGCGCAGCACTCCTTGCTGAACACCACTGGGAAGCCCAGATCGTTCTTGATTGTGTAGATGTAGGTCTTGCCACTGTTCGGCGGCGCGGGCAGATTCTGGACGCGCTGGTTGATGTTCGTCTCGCTATACACCGACCCGTAGCCGCAGTTATCGAACCAGACGAGGCTGTTGGTTTTGTTCGCCGGCACCGCCTCGACTTGATATTCATCGGCGAGCTGAAAGCCGACGACCGGCGATCCCGTGGTGCTGCCACCGTTGAGCGTGCCGTAGCCGTTGGCGTCCGCGTAGTGCGGAATGTAGCCGACGTAGTCGCTGGTACGCTCGCAGAACGGCGTCTGGGCGGAGTCACAGTTGCCGAAGCCGGCCGCGCTCACGTAGTAGAGTGCCGCCGGGAACGACAGCCCCCAGCTTCCCGACTGCTGATCGAGAACGTAGTTCGGTTGGTTGTACGCGCTAGCGGTGTTGATCGCCAGCGGGTTGACCGCCGCCGTGCACAGGCCGCTTCCCGAGTTGACGGTGAAGCTGCGGATCTCCTCGGAGCCGGCGCTGATCCCGTCGTTGGCGGTGACCGAGGCGGTGCCCTGGCCGGCGCTGCTGTTGGGATACACGTCGATGGCCGGTTCGGTATTGACGCTGCCCGACACAACGCCGCAGCGCGTCCCCGCACCGACCAGATCGGTGCAGCCCGTGGAGGAATCGTAGATGTACCCGACGCCGACCGGGAACGGGCTTTGGCCATCCGGTTGATACTGGTCGCGACTGTAGAGGTAGTAGAGCTGATCCGGAAAGGTCGCTGATTGCTGCGCCGACTGCGCGCCGT
>CAZTDK010000231.1:0-4254 GCA_964611965.1 uncultured Binatia bacterium (SeqCode)
CAGCCGTTGCCGCCGCGATCACCGCACCGATTTTGCGCGACGCGCTGACGATTGATCCGAGCCAGCTCTACCATGCGCGCCTGCACGGCGCCGATGCGGCGATCTATCCCGCCGGCGTGCTCGACGAGGCAACCCTGCGCGGTTTGGTGACGGTCGCCAACTCGCTGCACATGGCCTCGGTAATCGAGGTGGCAGCGGAAACTGAACTGGCGCACCCGTTGGCGCTGGCACACGTGATCATCGGCATACGCTGTGCGCGGGCGGACGGCAGTCTCGACCTGGAGTCTGCCGGTCGGCTTGCACAACACATCCCGTCCACGTACCCCGTCATCGTGCTCCCTGAGGTGTCGACGCTTGCGGAGTGCCGCGCCGTGCGCGGTGTCTGCGATGCTGTCGTGGTCGGCGCGCTGCTACACGACACCGCAAACCTTGCCGCGCGCGTGCGGCAAATCAATGAGGCGTGAAGGAACCCTCTTGCCCCTCGCCCTTTGGGGATTGTCGATTTTCTCGGGTTCCGAGATCTCGCGTGTCGGGGCAGTTCGGGAACTGCCCGAAAGGGCGCGTCGAATCGGCAGCGCCGACTGGGCGATTCCCGAATCGCCCCTCCTTGGCAGTATGCAGCGACCAACGAGAGCGGGCCATAGAAGAGACGCCGCCCGCAGAGCCCGCAGGTCCTAGCAGGCACCAACCACCGCGAGCCATTCCATCACGAATGGCCACGGGCCGTAGCCGGCGGCGGTGTTGATGTGGCCGGCGCCCGGGATCACCTGACAGCGCACCCCAAGCGCATGAGCGATTTCGTCGAGTTCTTCGACGGAGGTGAACGCATCGTCATCGCTGCCGACGAGCAGCGAGCGCTCCGCGAGCGGCGCCCACGCGGCCCGTCGGCGCGGCGGTGGGAGAAAGCTCTCGACCGGGTCGAACAGCAGAAACGGCGACGGCGGAGCCACCAGCAGCGCCGCGTGCACCCCCAGCGCCCCGCGTTCCGCAAGCAGATGATCGAGCGCCCAGCAGCCGAGCGAGTGGCAGACGAAGGTGACTGGATCGTTCTGGGTCTGCGCCACAATCTCGGCGAGTGTCGCGACCCAGACATCCTTCTGCGGCGCGAGCGGCTCGGGCAGCTCCGGAAATGTCACGGGCACGCGGCGTTGGCGCAACTCGGTTTCCAGCCACCGTTGCCAATGTCCGGGACCCGAGCCGTCGTAGCCGTGGACGATGACGACCATGAGCGCATGGTGCGCATGTCGCCGCGCACGTCGCAAGCTCGGTGAGCTACGGCTCGAGGGCCTGGGGGGCCGGCTCCCCAACAAGCCTCAAGCCCTCACGCCCCCAAGCCCTTCCCCTGCATTGCGCAAGCGCCGCTGCCTTTGCTAACCAGTGCAACGATTTGCCGGAGGTTCGCCATGCCGACTACGCTTCCCAACGAGCTGTTCTTCGAGTCCGCCGTCGAGTTGGTGGCGCGGGTGCGCGGCGGCGAGCTGTCGCCCGTCGATCTAATGCGCGCGACGCTCGAGCGGATCGATGCGGTCAATCCCCAGGTCAATGCCATTGTCAGTCTCCGACCTGCCGAGCAGCTGTTGGCGGAGGCGGAGGCAATGGCCGATCGCCTGGCACGCGGTGAGGAGATCGGCCCATTGGCTGGCTTGCCGCTCGGGGTGAAAGACCTCGAGGACACCGTTGGCTTGCCCAACACCCACGGCTCCCTGGTGTTCAAGGATCACTATCCCGAGCGCGACACCATCCAGGTGGAACGCTTGAAGGCGGCGGGCGCGATTGTCATCGGCAAGACCAATACTCCGGAGTTCGGTTACACCGCGTTCACCACCAACCGCGTCTACGGAACGACGCGCAATCCCTGGAACCTCGAACGTACGCCCGGCGGGTCCAGTGGCGGCTCCGCGGCGGCGGTTGCCGCCGGTTTGCTGCCGTTGGCGACGGCTTCTGACGGTGGCGGCTCGGTCCGTATCCCCGCATCCTACACCGGGCTTGTCGGGCTCAAACCGACGCAGGGACGTATCCCATGGGGTCCGGACGAGATGCTGCGTTGCTCGGCGGCGATTGTCAGCGGCCCGCTGACCCGTTCGGTGCGCGATGCGGCGCGCTGGCTCGACGTGACCATCGGGGCGCATGCGCTGGATCCGTTCTCGCTGCCGCATCCGGGCTACGCCTATCAGGACATCATGGAGCGCGCGCCGCAGGAGTTGCGCATCGCGTACACGCCGACGCTCGGCTATGCGCGTCCGGCGATGCAAGTGCGGCGCGAGGTCGAATTGGCGCTCGGCGCCCTCGAAGCCGGCGGCCATCGCGTCGAGCCGATCGAAGGCGGCATCTCCGACATTATCGTCGATTGGGTGCGGATCATGGCGTCGGAGGACGTGGCGTTCCTCTCTCCGTATTTGCAGGACGAAAACCTGCTCGATCCCGGTTTCCTGCCGAGCATCGAGCTGGCGAAGCAGATGACACCGGCGGACCTTGGCCTGGCGTTGCGCGCGCGCGCGGCGCTCGTCAGCTATCTGGCCGGGTTGTTCGCGGAGTTCGACTTGCTGGCGACGCCGACGCTGCCGACGGTGGCCTTTGCCGCCGCAGGGCCGTTGCCATTCGAGGTTGACGGCACTTTTGTGGAGACCGTCGGCGGCGGCATTGCCTACACCTATCCATTCAACTTCTCCGGCAACCCGGCCATCACGCTGCGTGCCGGACTGAGTGACGACCGCCTGCCCGTGGGAGTGCAGCTGGTGGCGCCGCGCTTTCGTGAGGATCTGCTCTTGCAGGTTGCGTATCAGTACGAGCAACTGCGGCCGTGGCGTCATCAATGGCCGCAACTGTGATGCGGCGCGTCTCCCGCAGATGGCAGATGGCCGATGGCCCGAACCATCTGCCATACGCCGGCGATTGAGGTGAGCACGGTGACCCATCCGCAACCAGTTCCGACACTCATCGAGGTGGCGCGCTACCGCGTCATTTTCGCCGACACCGACGCCATGCGCATCATGTACTATGGCAACTACTTGCGGCTGTTCGAAATTGGCCGCGCCGAACTCTTCCGCCAGCTCGGCCATCCGTTCCCACGCTACATCGCGCAGGGGTTGTACCTGGGCGTCATCGAGGTGGCGTGCCGCTACATCAAGCCGGCGCGCTACGACGACGAGGTCGGCATCCGCGCCGGCGTCACCGATGTCGGCCGGGCGCGCATGACGATCGCTTACGAGGTGGTGGCAGCCGACGGCAGCCTTCTCGTCAGCGGCCAGACGGTGCTGGCGGCGCTGAACGAGCAGGGTAAGCCGCAGCGCATCCCGCCGGAGTTCAAGGATGCGGCGATCGGATTTCGCGGACAGGGGTTGTGAGCAACGTGCGAGAAGAGGAACAGAGCATGAAAAGACACAGGGCCACACTGCCCCACCTCGCGGTTGGCACACCCCGGCTGACACTCCGCAAGAGCGCTATCGGCATCGCGCTCGCCGTCCTCGTCGGCACCGTCGCCGGGTGCACGCAGCGCGCGCCGATGCCGGTGCTCCCGCCTTTGCCCGAGGCGGCGGATCCGGCCGCTGTTTCGTACCGCGAGCAGGTCCAGCCCATCGTCGAGCATCGCTGCGTCGTCTGCCACGGGTGCTACGATGCGCCGTGTCAGCTGCTGCTGTCGTCGCCGCAGGGGATCGAACGCGGCGCGACCAAGGCGGTGGTCTACGACACCGAACGGCTGACGGCGATACCGCCGACGCGGCTGTTCATCGACGCGCACGGCGCCGCCGCATGGCGCGCCCGCGGCTTCTTCGGGGTGACCGCCAACGCCGAGGGGGCGAACTCGCCGGCGCTCATGCTGCTGATGCTGCAACTCGGACACGCCCACCCCTTTGCCGCCAACCAGAAGCTCCCCGAGACGGTCGCGCTCGACATCAACCGCCCACTCACCTGCGCGCGCGACACGGAGTTCCCCACCTACGCCGAGCGGCAGCCGCTCGGCGGGATGCCCTACGGCATGGCGCCGCTGAGCGATGCGGAGCTCGGCATCCTCACCGCCTGGGTGAAACGCGGCGCCCCGCTGCCCGCACAGGCGCCGCGGCTGCCGGAGGCGGCGACGGTGCAGGTGGCGCGCTGGGAAACCTTCCTCAACGGCAATACGCTCAAAACGGCGGCAACATTCAACTACCAGGCAAAAAAAACTTACAGCATCCGGATTCGCACCACGGATCAGGGTGGCTTGTTCGTCGAGAAGGTATTCGCCATCACCGTCACCGAAGCCAATGAAACGCCGGT
>CAZTDK010000231.1:4264-8729 GCA_964611965.1 uncultured Binatia bacterium (SeqCode)
AAACCTTCCTCAACGGCAATACGCTCAAACAACGCATCACCGCCCGCTATCTCTACGAGCACTGGTTCGTCGCGCACCTCTACTTTGAGGATCTGCCCACCGGACCGTTTTTCCGCGTCGTCAGGTCGAAGACACCGCCCGGCGTGGCGATCGACGAGATCGCCTCGCGCCGGCCCTACGACCCGCCCGGTGTGGACCACTTCTGGTATCGCCTACGGCCGCTTACCGAGACCATCGTGCACAAGACGCACATCGTGTATCCGCTGAGCGACGCCAGAATGCAGCGGCTGTCGGCGCTCTTTCTCGATTCCAACTGGGAACCGACGCGGCTGCCGAGCTACGACGTCGACGACGCCTCCAACCCGTTCATCAGCTTCGACCAGATTCCGGCGCGCGCGCGCTACCAATACATGCTCGACGACGCCCAGTACTTCGTCATGACCTTCATCCGCGGCCCGGTGTGCCGCGGGCAGGTCGCCGTCGATGTCATCGAGGATCAGTTCTTCGTGGCCTTTCTCGATCCCAACCACGATCTCTCGGTCACCAACCCGAGCTTCCTCGAGCAAGCAAAGCCGTTGCTCAATCTTCCCGCAGAGCACCTGAGCCACTTCGCCCCGGGCGAGTTTTGGCTGCAATACGATCACGAGCAACGGCGCTACCTCGACTTGCGCGCGCGCTACTACGACGCGGTCGATCCCAAGCGCCTCGGCCCGACGCTCGACTACATCTGGAACGGCGACGGCGACAACACCAACGCGCAGCTCACCGTCTTCCGGCATTTCGACAATGCCACCGTCGTGCGCGGCTTCCTGGGCGCCATGCCGAAAACGGCGTGGGTGATGGATTTCCCGATCTTCGAGCGCATCTACTACAACCTCGTGGCGGGCTACGACGTCTTCGGCAACGTCACCCACCAGGCGGCAACGCGCCTGTACATGGACCACCTACGCATGCAGTCGGAGAACCTTTTCCTCACTTTCCTGCCCGCCAATCGCCGCGAAGCGATCCGCGCCTCCTGGTACGTGGGCGCGACCTACACGCTCGACTACGATCTCGCCGATCGCCTGCATGGCATCTCGCACGGGACGCGGATTCCGTTCCACACGGCGGATCCGAAGGCCGAGCTCCTACAGATGATCCTGGCGCGCACCCCCGCGGTGTCAGGGCCTCCGGATTTGCTCAACCGCTGCGGCGCGCCACCGTGCGACCGTCCCGGCGCCTCCGCGCTCGAGCAGCGCGCCGAGCGGGCGCTGCAGCCGCTGACCGGTGTGCGCGGGCCGTGGGTGGCGGAGCTGCCGGAAGTGGCTTTCCTGCGGGTACATGCGGAACGAGGCGGAGACAGCGACGCCGTCTATGCGCTGGTCCACAACCGGGCGCACACCAACGTTGCCTACATGTTCGGCGAGCAGAAGCGTCTGGTGCCCGCCGACGATACGCTGACCGTCGCCGCGGGCTATCTTGGCAGCTATCCTAACTTCATCTTCGACGTCGAGGCCGAGCAGATCGAGACGTTCACCCATGCGCTGGCTGCGGTCCAAAACCCTTCCGACTTCGAGCAGCTGGCGGCGCGCTGGGGCGTGCGGCGCAGCAGCCCGCAGCTCTGGTCGACCGTCGATTGGATGCATGAACACTTTCGCCGGCAGCGCCCGACCGAATTCGGGCTCTTCGATCTGGATCGCTATCAGAACCTCTGAGGCGCGGTGCCAAGGACACGGTCATCTTCGAGAAGCAGCGGAATCCTTACCACGAAGTTCACGAAGCGCACGAAGAGAGAAGGCGATCAACGCGGAGTGAATGCGCTATCACCAATAGGATTGGCGCGACAGGATGGAGGATCCCCGGGCCGTCTTTCGTGATCTTCGCGCCCTTCGCGGTGAACGCCTTTGTCACATTGCCCTCACGAATCCGGGCAGGCCGTGAGCGCGTTGTTCACGGCGACGATGATCTCGTTGACGGTGATGTTACCGGAGCCGTCGGCATCGCCGGCCGAGCACGTCGGGAGCGGGGTGATGCCCAAGGCGATGTTCACCATCGTGACCAGCTCATCCACGGTGACCTCGCCGCTGCCATCGCAGTCGCCGACGCATGCCGGCGGCGCGGCTGACTGGACTTCATCGGCGCCAAGGTCCACATGCAGGCCGGCCTTGCGTGGCAGGCCGCGTTGGTCGGTGTCGAGATTGAGCGGCGGTCCGGTGACCGCATCGTCCCCGTCATCGATGGCAGGGCTCGGCCCGGTACACGACGGGTCGGGCATGCCCACCGCGGTGCACAGCGCCAATGTCGCGGTCTGGCCGCCGTAGTTTGCCAGTGGCGCCAGACGTGGGTCGACGTTGATCGAATCGGGACTGAAACAGGTACCGTCGCTGCTCAGGTTGTGGCCAGCATCGAGAACTGGACCGGCGCAGTTTTCGCCGCCGGGACTGTTGGCGACAATGGTATTCGTCAGTGTCGAAGAGCCGTCGACGGTCGTATAAAGCCCGCCGCCGCTGCCGTTGAAGTCGCCGTTGACGGCGGCGTTGCCGCCCAGCGTGCAGTTGGTCAACGTCGCATGGCCGCCATTGTAGAAACCGCCGCCGACGATACCTGACGAGTTGCCGCTGAGTGTGCAGTTGGTCAGCGTCGCCGTTCCCGCATGATCGTTGTAGAGGCCGCCACCAGCACCGACGCTGGCGACGTTGTTGGTGAATGTGCAGTTGGTCAGCGTCACCGTCCCGGCGTTGTAGAGACCGGCACCGCCGCCGCCGAAGTCGTCACTGGTTACCGAATTGCCGCTGAGTGTGCAGTCGGTCAGGGTGGCTGTCCCGGCGCTGTCGTTGTAGAGCCCGCCGCCGTTCCCGGTGTCCGCATCGGCGGAGTTGCCGCTGAGCGTGCAATTGTTCAGCGTTACTATTCCGTTGTTGTAGACGCCGCCGCCGGCTGTGCCGACGGCGTGACCGTTCTGAATGATCAGGTTGGCAAGGCTCACGACTCCGGCCGTGATTGAAAGGACGCCAGTCTGGCCATTCCCGTCGATTGCCAGCGCACCGGTAGTTGGACCGTTGATGTGCAGATCCTTGCTGATTGCCAGCGCGCCCTTGGTGGTCAGCGTGATCGTTGCCGGCAGAATCAGATTGAACTCGATGGTGTCACCCGCGCCGGACCCCGCGGTGCAGTCTCCGCCGCTGATATCCATCGCTGCGTTGACGTTGGCGACCGCCTCGCGCAGCGTACACTGGCCGTCACGGGCGGCGGTGACGTCTGTCGAGTCGTTGACGATGAGGGTTGCCGCTCCCGCCTGCAAGGCTGCCAGCGTCATCGCCACAGAAGACAGCACCTTCAGCACCATGCTGGGCTGCAGCCGACGCACCTTCGCTCGCGAAAGTTTGGCGCGGCCGAATGCGACCCGGGCGCTTACCGTGTCACTCCTCGGCGGCATAGGCGCACACCGCCGCACTCAGCTTCCCGAGCTGGTCGCGACTGTGCAGTGTCCAACCACTGTCGGCGGCGGAGCCGACGCCGCGTTGCACGAGCTCCGCAACGGTGTCGGTGACCACCTGCACGCTGAGGCCGGTATCCGCCGCAAGCTCGGTGGCATTCATGGTCGTCGGGAACACGCCAGCCTCCAAGAACCGTCGCAGACCGGTGGCCGCCACGCGGACGCGGTCGAGACGCTGTACCAAGACTTGGATGGGTTGGTTGGTCTGACTCAAGCGCCGGCCCTGGATGTTCATCATCCGGAAGACGATGTCCAAGTCGTCTTGTACCATCATGGCGAAAATGTCGCGCCCAATGGCGAGCAGCGTCGTATCTTCCAGGGCCTCGGCGGTGGCGCTGCGCGGCTCGTCGCTGAGCAGCGAGAGCTCGCCGAAGAACTCACCGACGCCGAGTTTGGCGATTTCCTTCTCGTGCCCCTGGGTGCCGATGCGCAAGCGTACCCGGCCGGCGGAGATGACGAACATCTCATAGCCCGACTCGCCTTGACGGAAGATGACCTCGCCTTTCTTGAGGTGCAGCTCGTCTCGCAGTGACGTCGACATGGCGATCCCTCCGGCGCAGGTTACGCGAGCTGTTTGCGGAAGCCCAGCAAACTGAGGCCGGTGAAGCCGACGGTGAACGCGCTGAGCGCCACGAAGTCGCGCATCTGATCCGCCACCGACGCCCCTTTCAGCATGAAACCGCGGCTCGCCTCGACGAAGTAGGTCATCGGCAAGCTCCACGCCACCGGCTGCAGCCATCCCGGAATGGCTTCGATCGGGAAGACGAAGCCGGTCATCTCCACCGACGGCACGATGACGAAGACCACCATGAAAATCGCCTGCAGCTGGGTTTGCGACATCGTGGAGATCAACGCCCCCAGCGCGAGCAGCGACAGGATGAACAGCAGCGCCAGCGCGGTCACGGGCACGGTTGCGCCGTGCATCGGCAGATCGAAGACGATGAGCGCTAGGACCGTCACCACGGCGTAATCCAGCGCCGCGAAGATGCC
>CAZTDK010000232.1:0-8714 GCA_964611965.1 uncultured Binatia bacterium (SeqCode)
GGGCCTGCGGCCGGCGTCTTTTCTATGGACCGCTCCCGTTGGTCGCTAGGGGCTGCCACGTCCGAAACGGTCATGACGATATGGTTGCGGCCGGAGCGAAATGAGGCGCTGCCGGTTTCAGGCTGCTGGTCGCAGTGCACGCCGATGCTCAACGGCATCTGGAAGCTCGCTTGATGGAAACGTCGCGTCGCCGGCTCGTACACGTAGACAAAGCTGGTGTTGGCGTATTTCAGATCGGCGATGGCACAGCCGAACACCACGGTTTCCGAGAGCGCCCCGAGGAACTGGAACTGATTGAAGCCAAAGTGTCGCCGCAACCGGCCGGCACACCGACCGAACGGGTCGCGTAAATCGAAATCGCGGTAATTCACCTCATCGATGGGCTCGGCAAAGATGCCGCAGCGGACATCGCCTTGTGTATCGATGAGGCGCGAAGGAACCTGACCGTTTGAGGATTTGAGAATTTGAGGATTGGAGGATTGGGAAGACCTCATCAATTCTCCAATTCTGCAAACCTCAAATCCTCCAATTCTCGTCAGCCCTTGACGCGGCCCATGAAGCGGCCGTCGCGGGTATCGACCTGCACGGCGTCGCCACTTTCCAGGTAGGCCGGCACCTGGATCACGACCCCGGTTTCAAGCGTGGCGGGCTTGGTTTGCGCCTGGGCCGTGGCACCTTTGATCGCCGGATCGGTCTCGCGGATCTTCAGAACGATAGACTGTGGCAGCTCGATGTTCATCACGCTGCCTTTGAAAACCACCGAACGGATGCCGGCGAGCCCTTCGAGGAGGTAGCCCGCGTCGTCGCCCAGCGCCTCGGCGCTGAGCGTAAACTGCTCGTACGACTCGGCGTCCATGAAGTGGTAGCCGTCGCCGTCGGTATAGAGATATTGCACCGCACGAAACTCGATTTGCGCCTCGCCGATCTTTTCGCTCGTCTTGAAGGTGCGATCGAAGACGTTGCCGGTGCGCAGATTGCGGATCTTCGCCTTCACCAAGGTGCTGGCGCCGCGCGCCGACGGCGATTGAAAGTGCACGTCCATGATCAAATATGGATCGCCGTCGATCTCGATCCGCAGGTTCCGTTTGAATTCGTTGGCCGTAAGCATGATCGCTGTCTAGCGTGCCCGCGGCGAAAAATCACGGGCCGAGGAGAAACACGAAAACACGAAATGACGAAGGCACGAAATTCGGAAGGTGCAGAACTACTGTAACCCTGGCGTGAGAAGACCGCCTCACCACGAAGCACACGAAGAGCACGAAGGGGAAGGCCGCATGGCCGAGAAGAAGAGTTCATCCTAAGGGTTTGCAGAACGATGCCAGAGTTGTGATTGGCTCCCCTTCTTCGTGGTCTTCGTGCACTTCGTGGTGAAGTCCATTTGTCGGATCGGAACTCTTTTCGTGCTTTCGCGCTTTCGTGTTTTCGTGATCCGCTCTTCCATTCTTGACGGCTGCAGAGCCCACTTGTAGCGTCGCGACCAGTGACGGCACCTCCCGAGCGTGCTCACGCTGAGCACTACGTCCTGACGCGATTTCTCTTCCTGCGTTGTCTCGGGCTGATCTACGGCATCGCCTTTCTCGCCCTCGCGCTGCAGCTCGAGCCACTGATCGGCAGCCATGGCTTGCTGCCGGCACAGCCGTATCTCGAGAGCTTCGCCGGTGGCACTGACGGTGGCGCGAGTGATCGTGTGGCGGTGGCGCTCGAGCTGCCGACGATCTTCTGGCTGAGCTGCTCGGACGCGGTCCTACGGATCTGCAGCTGGATCGGCGTTGGGCTCGCGTTGGCCGTGGTGCTCGGCCTGGCCAACGTGCCGCTGCTCGCGGCGCTGTGGGTGCTGTACATGTCCTTCGTCCACATCGGCCAGCTGTGGTACGGCTACGGCTGGGAGATCCTGCTGCTCGAAACCGGGTTCCTGGCCATTTTTCTCTGCCCGCTGCTCGATCCCCGACCGACCGCGGGCACGTCGCCACCACATGTCGTGTGGTGGCTGCTGCGCTGGGTGCTCTTCCGCGTCATGCTCGGCGCCGGCCTCATCAAGCTGCGCGGCGACAGCTGTTGGCGCGACCTCACGTGCATGCTGTACCACTACGAAACGCAGCCGCTCCCCAGCCCGCTCAGCTGGTATCTGCATCAACTGCCGCCGGCGTTTCACCGGCTCGAGGTACTCTTCAACCATTTCGTCGAGCTCATCGTGCCGTGGACATTGTTCGCGCCGCGCCGCCTGCGCCACATCGGCGGGCTGTTCCTGGTGGCCTTCCAGATCACCCTGATCATTAGCGGCAACCTGTCGTTCCTCAATTGGCTGACGCTCGCCATCTGCATACCCTGCTTCGATGATGGGGCGCTGCACCGACTGTTCCCGCGCCGCTGGCGCGACCGCTTGCAGTCGGCGGAGCGGCCACCATCGTGCCCCCGCCAGGCCACGGCCTATGCGCTCACGGCGCTGGTGCTGTTTCTGAGCATCGCACCAGCACGCAATTTGTTGGGCGCGCGGCAGGTGATGAACGGCTCGTTCGACCGGCTGCATCTGGTAAACACCTACGGCGCTTTCGGCAGCGTCGGCCGGGTGCGCAACGAGGTGATCCTGCAGGGTACCGAGGATGCGACGGTCACTGAGGCGACGCAGTGGCGCGAATACGAATTCAAGTGCAAGCCGGGCGACGTAAACCGACGGCCGTGCTTCGTCGCTCCCTACCAGCTGCGCATCGATTGGCAGATCTGGTTTGCCGCGATGGAGGATCCGCGCAGCAACCCGTGGCTGATCCATCTGATCGCGCAGTTGCTGCGCAACGATCCCGGTGCACTGAGCTTGCTGGCCAACAACCCATTTCCCGGGCAGCCGCCGAGGTTCATTCGCGCCGAGCTCTACGAGTATCACTTCACGCATCCGGGCGACGCGACGCCGGCCTGGTGGACCCGCCGGCGCGTCGGGAGCTACTTTCCACCACTCTCGTTGGACAGTCCGGCAATGCAGCAGTTCCTGCGGAGTCGGGAGTGGGAGTAGGGCAGCCGGTTCTGCGTCGCCAGCTTGTCGAGCATCCCGAGACCCACGGCATGCCGATTCGAGACCTCACCCTAAGGCTCAGCGAAGAGAAGCCGCGATCGAGTCCCTGGTTAAGGTAGATGCCAATGCCGCTGGGGTCTTGACTGCAAATCAAGAGATCGCTGCCGTTCCGGCCGTCGAAGTTGCCGATCGCGATATCAAACGGGGACAGGCCGCCCTTGTAGGGCACGGGTGTGTTGAAGGTACCGTCGCCGATACCGGAGGCGGTGAACACCTTGTTGTCGATGAAATCCGCCACCGCGATATCGGGAATCCCATCATTGTTGAGATCCCCAGCTTGCAGGCCGCGCAGTGTGCGGCCGATGTTGAAGCTGAGCATTGGGCTAAAGGCCGGCACGTCGGGCGCCCCCAGCAACACCGTGACCGTGGTGCCGATCGAGCTGGTTACCGCGACGTCTTCGATCTGATCATTGTTGAAATCCGCCGCCGCAATAAATTGGGGCGCAAACGAAAGGCTGCGTTGCGGGCCGGGGACGAACCTGATCTGCGCGCCGGCGCCGCTCCCACCAGCTATCAACACCGCAAGGGCGAGCAGCCATCCTGCGACTTCTCCTTTGCGGCTTTGCGTCTTTGCGTGAACCATCGGGTGCCCTCAAGGAGTCGGGCAACTGCTGAGTAGACTGTTGGTTGCAACGATCATCTCATCCACGGTGATCGCGCCGTCGCCGTCGGCATCACCGAGCGGGCACGCGCCCGCAGCGACCCCCAGTGCCGCGTTCGCCATTTGGACGACCTCGTCTACCGTCACCACGTAGTCGTCATCGCAATCGCCGACACAGTCGCATACCTTCGCCTCAAAGCCGGGGTCAGTGACGCACACGAGCCCTGGAGGACACGCGTCCCGTTCGCAGCTTCGCCTGGTGCTGACGCCGATCGTAGGAGAAGCCGTGGGCGCCGCTGTGGGTGCCGGCGTCGTGGCCGGCAGCGGCGCGCAGAATCCCTCAAAGCCAGGGATCGCGCAGGATTGGCCTGCCGGGCACGCGCGCACCCCGCAGCAGATGCCTTCGGTGCAGAACCTTGTCGCGCATTGCCCGTCGGCCGCGCAGGCGCTTCCTTGCGGGGGAAGGCTCACGCAGGTGCCTTCGGAGCCTGGAAGATTGCAGGTCTCGTCGGGCAGGCAAGCATCCCGCTGGCAACACACGCCATCGGTACAGTGGCCAGAAGCGCACTGATCGTCTCCGCCCGCCGCATTGTGGCTGTTGCAGGGCGTACCGTTCGTTGCCGGCGGACGACACACCGCCTCCGGGGTGTTGCAGAAGAGGCCGGTCCCGCACGTCGGGTTCGTGCAGCAGAAGCCGCCGACGCAGAAGCCCGTGCTGCACTGGTGGCCGTCGGTGCACGCGTGCGGAATCGATGCAGGCTCGGCGCATATACCCTCCATCCCCGGAATGTCGCAGAACTGGCCCGCGGGACACGCTGTGGCGCAGCACACCCCGTCGGCGCAGTGCCCGGACACGCACTGGCGGTCGACATGGCAGGTTCCGTTGTGCGGCGGCGGCGTCGATGCGGTGAGAATCCGTACGCTGAGCGATGCAGGCTCGGCGATCGCCAGATCGGTGGTGCCGTCGCCGTTGAAATCGCCGGCAACGATCCCTTGCGGGTTGTAACCTACGGTGACCTGGGTGGAGAAATCGAAGGTGCCGTCGCCGTGGCCGTTGAACGCAACCACCAAGCCGGAGGTCTGGATCGAGGAGATGGTGTCCCTGGGCCTCGTGAAAACGGTGATTGCCAAATCGACGAGCGCATCGCTATCAAGATCGCCCGCGGTCAAGAAATTGGGGCGGCAGCTGATCGGCAGGCCGTTGATCGCGGTCGGGCAGTTCAGCGTGACCGGGGTCACCGCAATGAAGGCGCCCGTGCCACTTCGCTTGCCGGCCGCTGCGCTCGTTTGGTTGATCAGGATCGATACCGTGAACGAGGTCCCCTCCGTGGCGCGGCCGGCGTTGAGCACCGCTATGTCTGGGACGCCGTCGTCGTTGAAGTCGGCAATGGCCAAGTCCGCCGCGCCCGCACCGACCTCGAAGCTCATGGCCGGGCTCACGAAGGCGCCATCGCCGTTGTTCAGGAGCACGGAGATGTAGTCGAGCGCGCCCGCACCGGTGTTGAGCGTAATGATGTCGTCCAAACCGTCCCCATTGAGATCGGCGGCTGCGCAGCGCGTCGGGGAACCGCCGGCCAAAACCTGGCCGAGCGCGAAGCCGCGGTCGAACCCCTGGTTGAGGTAGACGCCGAGACTGTGGGTGCCTGGACTACAAATCAACAGATCATCGCCGTTCTGACGGTCGAGGTTGCCAACAGCGATATCGAAGGGGTTCAAGCCGACCGTGTCCGGCGCTCGGACATCGAAGGCTCCGTTGCCGACGCCGGTGGCAACGAACACCTTGTCGTCGATGAGATCTGCCACCGCGAGGTCGGGAATGCCATCGTTGTTGAAATCCCCGGTTCGCAGGCCGCGTAGCGTCCGGCCGATGTTGAACGTCGTCATCGAGCCAAAGGCCGATGAGTCTGTCGCCCCCAGCAGAACCGTGACCGTGTTGCCACTGGAATCGACAACCGCGACGTCCGCGACCCGATCGTGGTTGAAATCCGCCGCCGCGATGAACTTCGGTGCCGACGATATGATCCGCTGCGGCCCGGGGAGCAAGCTGATCTGCGCATCGGCGCGGCCACCAGCGGCTACCCCCAGCGCAAGGGCGAGCACCCATTGTCTCCCACAATCGGGAGACCAGCTGAATTTGCTGTACATCGGGTGCCTCTTGGGAGCGGAACGGCTGATTCAAAACTCTACAATACAAATATTGGTGTACTACGGGGAAACTCTACCTGTCAACGCATCATTTCAGCGCGCACAGGCCGAAGAGCCCCACCCCATGCTTCGAGGACCTCAGCATGAGCGGATCCCCTCCCCGGATCTTTGACCTCTTCCGTTCGCCCTCAGGGCTGCCGCAACCGCCGTCCGAGCTTTTCCCGGCTGCGTCTTCTCCTTTGCGTCTTTGCGTGAACCGATCTTCTCTTCGCGTGATACCTCAGAAGCCCACGGGCCTCGCTTTTCCGCGCCGCGTACGGTAGCCCAGACCTATGCGGCAGAAGCTTTTCGAGTATCTGCTCGAACGCCCCGCCGGGGCGACGCCGCGTGAGCTGCTCGATCTGATCTTCACCCAACCGGGCGCCGATCCGGAATTCGGACCGCGCTTCATCCACACGCTGCTGGCCCCGGACGCCCGCTTCGTCTGGCGTGACAACGACAACCGCTGGGCGGTGCGGCTGCACGATGTGCTGGCGCAGCCGCTGTCGGAATGCACCTTTGTCGTCGTCGACCTCGAGACCACCGGCATGGGCATCGGTGCGCAGGGCATCATCGAGATCGGCGCGGCGCGGGTTGCCGGCGGCCGGGTAGTCGAGGAGTTCCAACAGCTGATCAACCCCGGAACCCGGCTGCCGCCGTTCATCACCGGCCTAACGGGAATCGACGACGCCATGCTGGCGGACCAGCCGCGTATCGCCGCCGTGTGGCCGCGCTTCGCGGCCTTCGTCGGCGATGCCGTGTTGGTGGCGCACAACGCCCGCTTCGACCTCGGCTTCCTCAATGCCGCGGCGCTCCTCTACGGCGAAGGCGCGCTCTCGAATCCGCACCTCTGCACGCTCAAGCTCGCGCGCCGTCTGCTCCCCGAGCTGCGCCGGCGCGGCCTCGACGCTTTGGCGGCGCATTTCGGCATCCCGCTGAGCAACCGGCACCGCGCCCTCGGCGACGTGCGCATCACCGTCGAAATCCTCTTCGAGCTGCTCGAACGTCTGGCGGCACGCGGCATCGTGCGGCTGGATCACGCGCTCGATCTGCAGCATCACGCGCGCGACGGGCGGCGCTTCGTCTGCCTGCTGCCGCGCGACACCGTCGAGCGCCTGCCCGCCGGACCCGGAATCTATCGCTTCTTCGACGGCGACGGCGGCCTGCTCTACGTCGGCAAGGCGAAGAATCTGCGCGAGCGCGTCGGCAGCTATCTCAGCAACGCCGCTGGCCATAGCAACAAGACGCTCGATTTGATCCGCCACGTCCAAGACGTGCGCGTCGAGGTCTGCGGCTCGGAGCTCGAGGCGGCGCTCGAGGAGGCCGCCGCCATCCGCCGCGAACGGCCGCCGTACAATCGGCTCGGCAAGCACCTGCCGCGCATCGCCTTCCTAAAATTGGCCGTGGCCGACGAGTATCCGCGGCTGTCGATCACAGACAAGCTCGGCAGCCGCACGGCGCGTTACCTTGGGCCCTTCCGCACGCGCGACGAAGCCGAGCGCGCCCTCGACGTGCTCACCCGGCTCTTCCGCTTGCGCACCTGCGCCGGGCGTTTGCGGCCCGATCCAGCCACCACACCGTGTTTTCAAGGACACGTCGCGGCCTGCACGGCACCGTGCGCGGCGCAGGTCAGCGCCGAGAGCTACCGCGCGCAAGTCGATGCCTGCATCGCCTTGTTCGACGGCAATACCGCTGCCGCCGAGCACGAGCTCAGCCGGCGGCGCGACGCGCACACCGAGGCGTTGCGCTTCGAAGCGGCCGGCAAGACACAACAGGACCTGGAGCTGTTGCGGACGCTCGAACGCCGCCGCCGCACGCTCGGCTGGGTGACCGCCGAGGACAGCTTCGTCGTCTTCCAACCCAGTGTCGAACGCACCGTCGTCTTGGCGTATATCGTGTTGCGCGGCCGGCTCGTCCGGCGAGCGCGCCTACATGATCAGGAACAAGTTGACCATCTCGCGGCGCAGGTTTGGGCACTCATCCCGACGGCACAGCGTAGCCGCCTGCGGCCCGACGAGGTGGACGGAACCACGATCCTCGCGGCGTGGGTGCGCGACCGCGGCGAATCGGAAGGAACCATATTGCCGATTGGGCGCGCCGAGACACGCGCGGGAAATTTGGAGGTAACGCAGCCGCCCGCCACTCAGATAGCTGAGTGGCGGGCGGTGTGTGCATCCTTGTTAGCGCACGGTGCGGATGCGGCGCGAGTGCGCACGCTGCAAGCGGTAGCGCCGCGCGCCGAAGATCAGCGGCAAGGCGGCGAGCAGCCAGGCAGCGTTCCCGTCGGCTCCGTGGTTGATTGAACAGCCCCCGCCACTCGACGTCGTAGCCGTGAAACCCTGTCCAAGCGTCGGTGTGGGCGGCGCGAACGTCGGCGTCGGCTCCGGGACGGCGCAAATGCCGTGGATGCACTCCAGCAGCGCGTTGCAGTCAGTGTTCTTGTTGCAAGCTGAACCCGCATCCAGCGGCAGGCTGCAGCTTCCCGCGAGGCCGGTGATATCGCAACGCTCGCCGGCGGGGCAGGGGCTGTCGCTAGTGCAACACACACCATCCGTGCAGAACAGATCAGGTTCGCAATTGTCGGCGGTGTCACACGTCGAACCCGGGATTCCCAGCGGCGTCGCCGTCCGTGTTGGTGTCGGCAGCGTCGTGCAGAAGCCTGGATTACTTGCCGTGTTGCACGCCTGGCCGGTGGGGCAGACGGCGAAGTTGCAGCACACCCCGTCTTGAGTGTTACAGGGGAAGTTCGCCGGGCAGTTTGCATTGCTGTTGCACGCATCGCCGGGCTTCGCCGTCGGTGTTGGCGTTGGCGTGCGGGTTCCCTGGCAGGTCGACGAACCCGTATCGCAATTGCCACTGCCGCAG
>CAZTDK010000233.1:0-8700 GCA_964611965.1 uncultured Binatia bacterium (SeqCode)
GCTGCTTGGTGTTGGCGGGGGAGCTCCTGTTGTCGACCTCGGCGACGGGGACCAGCGAGTTCTTGTCGATGTGGATCGGGCTGCCGTCGGCGTCAAAGGGATGCGACTCTTCGAACGAGCCCACCTCCAACGCTGCGGTCCGGGTTTCGGGGAGCTCCAAGCGAAAGTAGTTGGCGCTGCGTGGGACCACCCAGCGGTCGATGCCGAACGGGCTGATGATATGCCGCGCCCGGCCGACCGAACCGAGCTGTGGGATGCCGAGGCGCAGATGCAACGGGTGCTCCGGACTGGTCTCGGCCCACGGCTGCGCCGGTCCGCCATACGCAGTCAACAGATAGAAACCTGGGTCAAGCATCGTGGCGAGACGGCAG
Source organism: uncultured Binatia bacterium (SeqCode) (assembly GCA_964611965.1). GTDB lineage: Bacteria > Desulfobacterota > Binatia > HRBIN30 > HRBIN30 > CAZTDK01. The sequence goes on from CAZTDK010000233.1 coordinate 372, forward strand.
ACGAGCAGTGGGTGGCCGGCTTCGGGCGTGATCACTTCGATCCTTGGCTCGGCATCGATCAACCATTCGCCGTTGCTCCAGAGGCGCAGGTCGGCGAGGTTGCGTCCGGCCGCTTCGAGGACCACCTGGCGACGCTCCTTGACCTCGATCCAGAACGAGCGTTTCTCGAAGTCGTCGAGGGAGGTGTCCACGGGTTTCAGCTCGACCAGCTGCGGCGGCGGCGTGCCGTTGCGCTCGCTGAAGCTGTGCGCCGCCAGCGTCGCTTCGCCGGAACCCTTGTCGTGCGCATACGTCACGATCTTGTGTTCGCCGCGGTCGAGGAAGACGTCGAGGCGGCCGTCCGTTGTGCCGGCGATCCCCTGGATGGGACCGGGGCCGGCAATGCGATCCAGCAGCTGCAGGGCCGTGCCTTGTTTGCTGGTGACAGTGACGGCGTAGCGCCCGAAGGTCGAGGCGGTGAGGACAGCTTCGCGCCGCCCTTCTGCGGGCACGGTGCGAGGGCTCAGCGTGGGGGGAGACTGCGCGACGGAGGTTGCTGCGATCTTTCCGCTGGCTACCGTCAAAGCGGCGGTCAGTAGGAGCGTACGCCAAACCCGCCAGCATTCGCGCTGGCGACACGTGCGCATATGAGGCGGTTCTATACACGCTCTGTGTGGCGTGTGTAAAGAGGGGGCGAAGAAAAATTCTGTGGATGAGCGTTGACAAGCTTTGTTGAGCCGATGGCGGATCGCTGATGGCTGATCGCCGATGGCATATGATTCGGACCATCAGCGGTATGCCATTGGCCATCAGCAGGCGCTTGAGGAAACCAGAGCCGCACTGGCCAGCAACGCCTTCTCACGCGCCTAGCAGACTGTTGGACTTAGAACCGTACAGCGACCCAACGGGGAGCGGACCGTAGAAAGACGCTGGCCCGCAGGCCCGGCCGTAGGCCAGTTTCATCCGGGCCCGAGATCTGCCAATCTCGGGCGCACTGAGCTGAGGCGAGACGCGATGACGACACCAATCAAGGACCGTACGGCGATCGTGGGCATCGGGCAGACCGCGTTTGGGAAGGGCTTGCCGGACAGCGAGCTGTCGCTGGCGTGCCAGGCGATCTCCATGGCCATCGACGACGCGGGGCTGCGGCCGTCCGACGTCGACGGCCTGGCCATGTACTCCATGGAGAACATGCGCGAGGTGGAAGTGGCGCGCAACGTCGGCCTGGGTGACATCACCTACTTCGGCGAGATCGGCTACGGCGGCGGCGCCGGCTGCGGGACGGTTGGTCACGCGGCGATGGCGGTGGCGACCGGGCAGTGCGAGGTGGCGGTTGCCTGGCGGGCGCGCAAGCGCTCGGCCAAGGGCAACCGCCCGTGGGCCAACGTCAACCAGCGGCTCAGCGGCCCGACGCAGTGGAGCCGCACCTTCGGCCTGCTGCGACCGGTAGATGAGATCGCCATGCTGGCACGGCGCTACATGCACGAGTTCGGCGCTACGCGTGAGCACCTGGCCAACGTCGCCGTCGCCTTCCGCAAGCACGCCAACCGCAATCCGAACGCGACGATGTATGAAAAGCCTTTGACGCGCGACGCCTACATGAAAGCCCGCTGGATCTCCGAGCCCCTGTGCTTGTTCGACAACTGTCTCGAAACCGACGGCGGGCTCGCCCTGGTCATCGTGTCGGCCGAGCGCGCCCGCGATCTCAAGCAAGCGCCGGTCTATGTGCATGCTTTCGCGCAAAGCATTCCCCGCCAGCACCAGGTGATGACCAACTACTTCTGCGACGATCCACTCATCGGTCCGTCGTACACGTGCGCGCGGCTGCTGTGGCAGCACAGCGATTTCATGCCGGCGGACGTCCGCGTGGCGCAGCTCTATGACGCCTTCAGCCCGCTCATCCCGCTGTCGCTCGAAGGCTATGGCTTCTGCCGGCGCGGCGAGGGGGCGGCGTTCACCGACGCCGGCGCGCTCGAATGGCCGCGCGGCCGCCTGCCGACCAACACCGCCGGTGGCGGAATGTCGGAAGCCTACGTGCATGGATTCAATCTCATCCTCGAAGGCGTGCGGCAGATGCGCGGGACGTCGACGAGTCAGGTCGAAGGTGCGGAATGTTGTCTCGTCACCAGCGGCGAGGGCGTGCCGACGAGCGCGCTGCTTTTGAGAAGATGAAAGGGTGAGTACGCAACTGACGATTGATTCATTGTCGATTGGTTCATTGAGTCATTGAGAAGAGGTCCGGGTTTGGCAATCGTCAATGTCCCAATCGTCAATGACTCAATCATCCTTCGTGAGGTGAGAGATGGAATCCGGTTTCCTCCTGCCCGATCTCGACGATGACGATGCCGCGCCGTTTTGGAGCGGCACGGCGCGCGGCGAGCTGCTCGTGCAGACGTGTGCTGCGTGTGGCCAACGGCGCCTGCCGCCGCGCCCGATGTGCCCCGCTTGCCGAGCGCTCCAGCATCAGTGGGTGCCGCTGTCGGGCCGCGGCACGATCTGGTCGTTCGTGCTGGCGCATCCGCCGCTTTTGCCGGCGTATCAGGCCGTCGCGCCGTACAACGTGATCACCGTGGCGCTCGATGATGATCCGAAACTGCGGCTGGTCGGCAACCTGGTCGCGCGCCCCGACGGACCGATCAACGAAGTCGACCCATCCACGATCCGTATTGGCGAACCGGTGCGCGTCGTGTTTCAGCAGGTCGACGATGTGTGGCTGCCGCGCTGGATGCGGGGATGATGGGGGCGTGAGGGCGTGAGGGCTTGAGGGACGGTTCCCCAAGCCGCCAAGCCCGGAGGCCCCAGTAGACCTTCCCGCGAGCTTGGACTATAGCGCACCACACATCACGACTCGGGAGGTCGCACATGCGTCTAAAGGACAAGGTTGCCGTCATTACTGGAGCGGGCCAGGGGATCGGCCGGGCTTACGCCAATCGCTTTGCGCGCGAGGGCGCGCGGGTCGTCGTCGCCGAGATCAACGAGGAGATCGGCCGGCGTACTGAGCAGGAAATCAAAGCGACGGGTGCCGAGGCGCTGTTCGTCAAGACCGATGTCGGCAACGAGGCGAGCACGAAGGAGATGGCCGCCAAAGCGGCAGAGAAGTTCGGGACCATCGACATCCTGATGAACAACGCGGCGATCTTCTACGGCCTCGACCGCGACGATTCCTCGCTGGCATACTTCAACAAGATTCTCTCGGTGAACCTGACGGGTGTGTGGCTGTGCATCCGCGCGGTCGAGCCCTACATGAAGCGCCAGCACAAAGGCAAGATCATCAACCAGTCGTCGAGCGCGGCGTACATGGGCAACGTCGGCATGGTCGATACCAGCGATCCGGAGAAACCGTCGCCCCCGTTCCACTACAGCGTCGCCAAGATGGGCGTGAACGGGTTGACGAAATACTTCGCCGGCGCTTTGGGCCCGTGGGGCGTCAACGTCAATGCGATTTGTCCCGGTGTGACGATGACCGAGGCCACGAAGACAGTGGTGCCGCCGGAGATGATCGACATGCTGGTGATGTTCACCGCGCTGCGGAAAACATTGCAGCCCGAGGACCTCGCCGGTACCGCGGTCTACCTCGCCTCGGAGGACAGCGACCTGATGACCGGACAAGTGTTGGTGGTCGACGGCGGTATGATTATGCTGGGATAGGGAAGAATTGGAGAATTGGAGAATTGGAGAATTGGAGAATTGGAGAATTGGAGAATTTGAGGATTGGAGGATTTGAGGATTGAAGGAGTTCTCCCAATTCTCCAATCCTCCGATCCTCAAATCCTCAAATTCCCGAGAGGGGTGCCATGCAAGAAAACTTCACACGTATTCTGGTGACCACCGACTTCTCGGAGGCTGGTGACCACGCCATTGCGCACGCCTTCCGTATGGCGGCGGATCACGGTGCTGAGGTGTTGCTCTGCCACGTGGTGGAAACGGTGGTCGCGCCCAATCCGCTCTATGCGCACTACTTTCCGACCGACTTGCTGAACCCGGAGATCCGCGCGCGCGCCGAGCAGGACGCGCACGCGGCGTTGGTCGAGCGTGTACCGAAGGAGGAGACGCTGGCCAAGGTGCAGTACACCAGCCTGGTGGCGCACGGCCTGCCCGCCGAAGAGATCATCCGCACCGCGAAGGAGCGCGGCGCCGACCTGATCGTCATCGCGACCCACGGGCGCACCGGTCTCAAGCACCTGTTCATGGGCAGCACGGCCGAGCGCGTCATCCGGCACGTCCACTGCCCGGTGCTCGTTGTGCGCTAGCGCTGCGCGAATGGTGAATTGTGAATCGTGAATGGTGAATTGAGGAATCCGTCATTCACCATTCACCATTAAACATTCACCATTCGCGCAGCGGTTACCGCTGGCACGTCGGGCAATAGAAGCTACTGCGCCCCGCGTGCACGGCGCGCCGCACCGGCGTGCGGCAGCGCGGGCAGGGTTTGCCGGCGCGATCGTAGACTGACAAGCGGAGATGAAAATAGCCGGGGCGCCCGGTGGCGTCGCGATAATCCGAGATCGAGCTGCCGCCCAACTCGATGGCGTGCGCCAGTACGGCGCGTGTGGCGTCGAAGAGTCGCGCCAGCTCGGCGGGCGTCAGCCGGCGGGCTTGGCGCCCCGGGCGCACACGGGCGCGGAACAGGATCTCGTTGGCGTAGATGTTTCCGATCCCGCCCAGCGCGCGCTGATCCATCAGCAGGTTCTTGACCGGCTTCTTGCGGCCGCGGGCCAGGGCGACGAAGTCGGCCAGCAAGAATGCGTCGTCGAGGGGATCGGGTCCGACGTTGCCGAGCTCGACGAAGGCATCGCCGCGTCCAAGGCACAGCAGACCGAAGCGCCGCGGGTCATTGAACGTCAGCTGCAAGCCGCCGGACAGTTGCAGGCGCACGTGGTCGTGAGTCTCGCGCGTCGTACCCGCCGGCTGTAACAGCAGCGCGCCGCTCATGCCCAGGTGGGCCAGCAGCGTGTGTCCGTCCGACAAACGGAAGAGCAAATATTTTCCGCGCCGCTCGATGTCGTCGATGCTCCTGCCGGTCAGACGGCCGGCAAAGTCCGCAGCCAGGGTGCGTCGCAGTCGTGTTTCGAACACCTCGACGCCGTCGATGCGTCGCCCGACCACGGGCCGCAGCGAGCGGCGTACGGTTTCAACCTCCGGAAGCTCGGGCATGGCAGGCTGCTACGACAACGCGTCCGGTCGTGCAAGATGAGAATTACCCATTGGCTATAGCGCAAGCCTCCCGTCAGTTGCCGCGATTAACCAGTGACGGCATATCAATCTGAACAGCGCCGAGACGAACTCACTGGCCCGCAGCGCATCGAGTACTGCAGCGAGCCTGGGTGACGCGCGGCGTGATCGGCGACGGTCGCAAACCTTCGACGAGCCCGTTCGCGAATCCGGCCAGGTTAGGCGCAACCGCTGAGAGCGTTGTTCACCGCCTGCAGGATCTCATCCACGGTAATGGTTTGGTCCCCGCTCGAGTCGCCCGCGTCACAGGTGGCGACCGCAGCGTTGCCGAGAGCGATGTTCACCATCTTGAGCAGCTCGTCGACGGTTACCTGGGTGTCGAGATCGCAGTCGCCGGTGCAGGGTTCGATCGCCGTGGTTGCAGTGGCGCTGGCGCTTGGCTGGGGAGTGGCTACGGTCGGCGACGGCGACGGCGACGGGGTCGGGGTCGGCGAGGCAGTCGGCGAGGTGGTCGGTGGCAGCGATCCAGTGGGCGACTGCGTCGGGGTGAGGCTCACGGTCGCGGTGGGAGTGTTGCTTGGCACTGCGGTCGTGGTGGGGGATCGAGTCGGAGAGTGGGTCGGTATCTGAGTCGGTACGGTGGTGTCGGTGGGTGACGCGGTCGGGAGGGGCGTGCCGGTAGGTGTCTGGGGCGGTACGGGGGTGTCGGTGGCAGTTCGTGGCGGTGTCGGTGGTGGCGTGAAGGTCGGCGTCGCGGTGAAGGTGCGGCTGGGTGTCGGGGTAGCGACGTGGACCACTCCCCAGAAGCCGCCGGCGAGCGTGTAGGGGCCGTTGCTCAACACCCCGGCGTCCGGCTGCCCGACGGTGCCGCCGAGCTGATAGACTCCGCCGGAGCTGAAGGTTGCGCCGCCTCCATCGAGGGTGTTGCGGGTCAGATCGTAGCCGCCTCCGCTCCGCGCCTGTGCCATGCCGCCGAGCAGCAGCAGGCCGATGGTCAGCGCGACGACACCGCAGCGCGAGCGCATCGCGTTTGGCGTCCGACCGCTCATGACTCCCGCCACCGACAGCTACTCCGCATTGGGTATCGCCTTCCTCGCTCTGTCGACACCGGAGGGCGCCGGCATGCCGGGCTCGACGGGATAAAGATAGGTGCCTACTTCGTCGGCCGGCTTGTTCTCTTCCACCGCAATGCGGTGGGCGTTGGCGAAGGCGTCCCGGCGAATTCCAGTCACCTGCCAGGAGATCTGTTGACCCGGCGATCCGCCGGCGACGCGGAAACGATTGTCGTGCAGCTCTTCGGCGACGCAGACCGGGGCGAAGGCATTTCGAAGCCCGATAAAGGTCCGTGACCAAGTGAGCCTTCCCGAAGCTTGCCTGCGTCTGAGCGCCGATGGTCGAGGCGGCGACGCGTTGCTACTGGACGTATTCAATTGGCAAGGAACTGAATCCCCATGTCTCTTTACCCTTGGAGGTTCCGAAAACTTTGTCCGGTTCTGCATGCGCCTGAACGGCCTTGGAGTCAAGCGTGCGGTGTGACGGCCCATCCAGGACGGGCAACCCGCCGCGTTCCAGTGTGCGGTCGACAATGGCTTCGGCCAAGTCGTGATCGTGGAGCACGTCGCCCACGCCGTCAGCGGTGATTTGTTGGTCGGTGGGACATGGGACATGAGGACGATTGTTACGATGCCCAGCGAATCCTTACGATCGCTCCCACGTCCCTTTGCAGGCCGAACGTTCTCACCCGCTGTGCATTGCCGAAGAGCGACGCATCCGTACACGTGTGCGCGAGGCTCCGATCGATCGTCTCCCGCTCACGTCGCGGGAAGGTACACGTTGTTCGGCTCGAGGCGCGCCAGGACTTCCGGTAGGCTCTCGTCCTTCTGCCAGTCGCCACCCGCCGTCTTCCGCATCATCGAGGCAATGTAGTCGTAGCGCCGCCAGTAGACGATACGCTCCACCGCACTGGCGGGATCATGCGACGGGTGCAGATACGTCCACTTCTCGTTGAACCGCAGCCCATGCTCCTGACGTTCGCGCGGCTCGTTGACGCTGCCTTCGGTCGCGTCGGGCGTGCCGAAGTACTTTACGACGAGATTGCGGTAGATCGGTCCGGGCATGGCGGATTGGGCTCCAGTTGCGGGTTGTTCGTGTCAGGTTGCTAGGTTGTTATGTTCGATCCACTCGGCTTCTGAACATAGCAACCTAACAACCAACAACCTAGCAACCTGTTTCATCAGATTTCAAAGCTCTCCGGGAACGGGCAGCGCTGTTCCGTGATGTGGCGTTCGAAATCTTCCTTGAACCGGCGAGCAAAGTTGCCGGCGGCCCATGCCGCCGCGTCGGACAGGGCGCAGATGGTCTGGCCTTCCATGAAGCCGCAGACGCTTTGAATCGTCTGCAGATCCTCCAGCGAGCCCTGGCCGCGTTCGACGCGCTTGAGCAATTTGTACAAGAAGGCGGTGCCCTCGCGGCATTGCGTGCATTGGCCGCAGGTTTCATGGCGGAAGAAGCGCGCGATCACCGTCGCCGCGCGCACCGGGCAGGTGGAATCGTCCATGACTACGATGCCGCCGGTGCCGAGCAGGGTGCCCGCTTTCTGCAACGAGTCGTGGTCCATGTGCACGCCGATCTTGTCGGCGGTGAGCACGGGCATCGACACGCCGCCGGGAATGATGGCTTTGATCGGCCGGCCGGTCGATACGCCGCCGGCGTGCTTCTCGATGATCTCCTGCAGTGGCGTGCCCAGCGGCAGCTCGTAGACGCCTGGGCGGTTGACGTGGCCGCTGATGCCGAAGAGCGTATTGCCGGTGCTCTTCTCGGTGCCGCGCGCCTTGAACCACTCGGCGCCCTTGCTCAGAATCACCGGCACGTGGCTGATGGTCTCGACATTGTTCACCGTCGTCGGGCAGCCCCACAGCCCCCAGCCGGCAGGGAAGGGCGGCCGTTTGCGCGGTTGGCCTTTCTTACCCTCCATCGACTCAATCATCCCGGTCTCTTCACCGCAGATGTACGCGCCGGCGCCGCGCGACACGAAGATATCGTAGCGCTTGCCGGTGCCGAAGACGTTGTCGCCCAGGAAGCCGCGCTCGTAAGCTTGCTGGATGGCGCGCATCAGCCGGTGATACGGCGTCGTGTACTCGCCGCGGATGTAGATGTACGCCGCGACGGCGCGGATGGC
>CAZTDK010000234.1:0-8575 GCA_964611965.1 uncultured Binatia bacterium (SeqCode)
CGTTGCACGGGGCTCGGCTCTGCCGTGACGCTGCGGCGCTTCATGCTCCGCGCCGGCAAACTCGCGTGGTCGACAAGCCTCACTGCGCCTTCTGCTTCTTGTGTTTCTTCGCGGCCGCCGGTGTGGGCTCACCTGACGCCGCGGCGCTGCCGGAATCCTTGTGGCACACCTTGTCCTTCGCAATGCAACTGTTGCCGCAGGGCTTTCCCTTCTTGCACTGAACTGCCGATGCCACTGGTACGAGCAGCGTGGCACCGAGAAGGGCGAGCACGCCGCCTCGGATGATCATGGCGCGAAGCTTGAATATGTTCATGGAATCCTCCTGGCGCAGTTCGCATCCCACAACCCAACCCATGGCGCCATTCCGGCAGATTTCATCGAGCCAAGGGCAAAAGTCAACGACGGTGCAGCGCTTCGGTTCGTCGTCCCAACTCAACGCCGAGCAGCGTCATGCAGGCCATGAAGCTGTATGCTACGAGCTGGGAAGCGTCCCAATTTGACACCACCGGGAGCTGTGAGCATTGGCATTCCCTCGCCGTTGATACCTACGCTTTCTCAGGAAGATCCGGCGCCACGCGAGCGAAGTATTTCCTCAACCCATCTTCAATGGCCGCATCTCGCAATGCCATCAGACCTTCCATAGACCACGAGCCATTGTCTTCTCCTTGAATGACGCATCCCCCGCGCACGCTCTCGCAAGGCTTGCGAGGACCCGGCTTTTCGAGAGTCGCGAGACTTGGCCCGGTACACACCAGGGAGTCCCAAGCGTCGTGCTCCGCAACAAAATACGTCCGACCCGGTGGCGAAGAATCGCGGTAGTCCACGAAGTTCCATCCCCAGGACTCGAGCGTTTTCCCGTTCGTGATCCGGACGCCACAGTCTCGCCGCGCCGACGGGTAGATCAGACCCGCGACTCCCTTGCGTCGCAGCCAGTTGCCAACGTTCTTCGAGAAACCGTCGCCCCCTGGGACCTGGTATAGCATCGTCGGAAGTATCTGGTGGAATCGACTGAGTATGGGGCGGAAGGGGAAGAGCCGCACGTTTTCCAATTCTACGCCGCCGAGTTCCATAACAATCTGACTCGCCGCCGATGCAAACCAGTCCGCTGTCTCTCTTGCCCTCAGGTCTATGACCCGTCGATCCTCTCGCGGTGAAGCGATGTCGGCAACAAGACGTGATAGGGGACGGCGCTCGTCTGGCCATGCTTGCTGGCGAAGGGGTGCGGTTTGGCGGAATGCGGCAAGAACGATACCTCGAGCGCAAGCGGCTCTTCCGGAAAAGCATCGACGCCATGGGCCTCCAAATGCCTTCGGAATTCGTCACGTCTAAGGTCAATCTCTCCGAGTTTAACCGGGCCGACCCTTTCCGGGACATAGTAGGCGTACAGTTCGTAAACGAGAGTGCCATGGTCATTCCCGGAAGAGTCGTTGCACACGGTGAAGTATCGCTTACTTGAGAGGTTGGCATCGCCGCCAAATCGGCGCTCACGCCGGATATGCAAGCGGTGACCTTCGAATTCGTCGGGAACGAGATAGTCCTCCGACAACTCGAAGCCTGGGAACGCCGTATCGAGGGCCTCCCTGCCCAACTCGGAGAGACTATCGACGGCTACCCGCTTCAGCCATAGGTCTACTGTCGTTGTTGGCAGGCGAATCGGCATTGCCCTATCAGGAACGCTTTTGCTTGTCTTGCCGCAATGAGTACTGGCAAAAACCAGCGTCTGTCAATGCTGCCGATGGAAGTGGCACCACCCTGTATGCGCGAGCTTAACTCGTTCAGTCGGCAACCGCCCAATCTAGGATGGTCCCACCCGAATGCAGGGGTCTCGCCCTTGACGATAGGGGGCCCGTTCTGAGCATAGGGACCTCGCATGGCGGACTGGAAATCGGAGCGCTGCCTCATCCATGAGAAGGGAAGTTTCTCCTGGGCATTCTGCACGCGCGGGCAACCGATGCCGACATGCGACGTGCCGGAGTCCCGCCCACATATGCACTACGCATGTAACGATTGTCGAATGGCTTGGATCGAACCGGTGGGGCCACCAATCTCCGTTTCCGTCAAAGTCTTTGCATCGTACTCCAGCAGCGACGAATGGATCGTGTCGGAGTTGGTGAGACTGCTGCGCGCTGTCGGCGCACCGGTGTTCCGCGCACGAGACGACCTTCCTCCGGGGGCACGCTGGGAGCCGGCAATTTGCCAGGCGATCGAGGATGCCGACATCGTCCTCGTGTTCTGGACCCACGCGGCGGCCAGTTCAAATCCGGTCCGTAGTGAGTACACGCACGCAATTGCGCTGAACAAGAGGCTCGTTCCGATTTATCTGGATGCCGCACCCCCGCTTCCACCCGAGCTCGAAGCATTTCAGTATGTGGATCTCCGGAAAATGCGGCCGTCGGCCGTTGAGATTTGGCCCAGGGCCGGTGGGACGTTGGTGTTTAGGATGCGGCAAACCGCGGCTCTGGAAATATCCCGAGCCATCGAAACCGCGCGTTTCGGAAGCTGACGACCGATGAAAACCTGCCGGTGCTGGTGCGCAGGCAGCGCATTCTGGAAACGTGACGGGGGCGCCGTCGCCGCACGGTCCGCGTCGGAGATCCGCCGCCGTCCACGCACCATCGCCGTGGGCCATCGACAGGCTGAAGTGACGCTGGCTGAGGCTCGTGCTCTGATCGCCGAAGCAGACCGCCGCTGCGCGGCGGTGGAGGTGGCTGATCGAGAGCGCGCCTCAAGACGCAGACTGTCCATTGCGGATGCCCCGCCAAAGTAATCTGATGCTGCTGCGCGGATCGCTTACAGCTGCAACAAACGCTTCCCACAGCTCACGGCGCGGAAGATGTCGGCCGGCACACGATGACGTCGGCTCGTCGGAGACCCGCATCGTCGTCGTGCTCAGGGCCTAGCGGAGGGAATGCCTCGATCTGCGGTGTCAATGCGTGAAGAGCGTCGCGGAGGCCCTTCGCGCGACGGCTGGCGAGGTCAAAATTAGTACCCTTCCGAGGGAGAAATTCGTGCGAGTCCGTACTTCCAACAACCACTATTACTGAGGGAGGCGTCGGCGACGCAGCAATCCTCGTCGCGAGTGCGGCCGCACCCGGGGATTTGGGGGGTGCTCGGTGCGAAGTACACGTGGTCGACCACGCAGGCGGCACTCGCGACTGGCGTGTGGCTTGGCGAAACAATCGCCACTGGTGTCTCGGTTGGCGAGGGACTCGCCACAGGCGTCCCGGTCGGCGAGGGACTCCCCCCGGGCGTCTCGGTTGGCGTATAGCAACACGGCTGAGCCTTGGGTGGCTTTAGATATTCCTGTCGTACGCTCCACATCCCCAGGACAAAGAACCATGTGGCACAGACGCTCGCGACGCCCACCAGGACATATGCGGCGCGGGTTTCTGGAAACCGTCGATTCTTGTCGGTCGCCACTTCCCACATTTTCTTTCCCATCTCAGTCAATTTCGGCGGGGCACCCTCCTTGGGCGGAACATCTGGCGGCGTCGTGAGGTCTGGCGCCGTCATTGACATCCACTGGTGCAACCAGGTGGCGCGAACCCACGATACGCCCCCGTAACCTCTCGTCATCGAGGCGATGAGCATGCGCTCGATCACTAGGCGCCGCTCCTCTGGTGTCCCGTCGCCAGTGCCGGTGGCTTTCGTGCAACTCTCGACCAGCGCAGCCATGAACACCCCGAAATCGGAGTTGTCAAAATGGCCTGCCACCAGATCCCAGCCTTTGGTAGGCGAATATCCGAAGAAGGTCTCCTTCTTGTCTGAGAAGCCCTGCAGACGTCGCGTGAGCCAATAGACCATCGAGTCGCCTGATATCAGGCCCTGCCGCCAGAACTTGAACTGACTCTGCTGGAGGCCCCAAAACCGCAGGAAGAATGACTTTCCCGGGACCTCGTCCTTGGTACCAGGGTTTTTCTGGCCGTAAGTTGAGGAGTAGCCCTCCAATAATAGTGCCGCGAATTGTTCATTGTGTTTCAGGGTAATGTCCGTCCGCTTGGCCTTCAGCTGGGGCCAGAGACCGAAGACCAGTCCCCCGATTCCCACCAACCCCGCCTGAAGGGCGACGTTGGGAGACACCCACGTCAAGAGGAAGAAGGCAAGGGAGGCGAGGAGCAGCGTCGGAAGCCAGGAGTCGAAGAAATCGAAGTCGAGAGGGAACCTCAACCTACCCCTCCGTCCACAGATCCCTTTTCCTAAGAAATAGACGGCGGATCCTAGGAGAGGATACGCAACCCATCGGGGCACCTTCGGCATCTGTTCAAGGCTTGGAATACCGTGGGTCGCTGCCCACTGCTGGAGACGAGGGAGCCAGCCACTTGTCACACCGATGGCCTGCAACCTCGTCGCGACATCCACTCGTAGGAGGAGACTACGGAGCCAGCCCTGAAAATTGAGGGCCTCCAATAGCTCGGCGACATCCGATACGAGCTGATGCTCCAGGAGGAAGAGACTGATGAGGAAGAAGCAAGCCACCAATACCCAACACACCAAAAGGAACAGATATGTGATCGCAAAACACAGCCCATCCCTAAGGACAGACCACGGCGCCTTGATCTTCTCCTTGCCTCTGAATGTCAGTTCCTTAATCGTCGTCATAAAGTCCTGGGACTGCCCTGACACCTCTTAACGACAGACCTCGTTTACCGCCAAAGGTCGCTTTACGTCAACCGAACGCGGAACGCATACACAGTGGACCATTCCCAACTTGCGCCCTCTCGCCTCACGGCGGTCCATGAAGGGTCGGGTTGTCAGCGGCAAAGCCGAAAGAGCGAAGGCGCGTAATTCGATGCGGGCAGGCCGGCGAAGGTGGGGGACCGCCCGCGGTCGGTTTCCGTGTGCAGCGACGCCGGCAGCTACAGCTTCAGTTGCGCAACGATTCGGCGTACCGCCTGGAGCGCCAGATCCTGGTCGACTTGCCCACCATTTGCCTTCACGCACAATTTACAGATGTGGAGCTGGGCGGGCATTTGGGATGGATTGATCCCGGCGTTCTTGGGCGAGGTAAGCGAAGGCGTCGCCGACGGCGTCGGTGATGGTTTCACTGCCAGGGCCGGTGGGCTCTTGGCAAATGTCGCAGTTCGCGATCGGCATACCGCGCACGGTAAACGGTGGCCGTGTCGGTGTCAACAAACCTCAACGCACTGATCTGGCGCCCCGCGGATGAGCGAGCCACGTCAGGTTGCGGCTTCCGGTGGATCGCGCTACGCTGCTCGCGGGCAAGAGCAGGTCCCGATGTTGACCAAACTTTTGACCGAGCCCCAGGCTGCATAAATCGCGATCCGCGCTGGTGAAGCGGAAGCAGCTCCCCCCAGGGGTGGCCCAGCGGCCGAAGGTTAGCGGGGGAACGGAATCGCAAGGCGCGCCCGGGGGGCACCGACTCGCCTGGTTCGGATCGGCCGAAGGGCCGCAGCGAGTCACCGCCACGCGGCACGGAAGGGTCCGATTACCCAGAATGGATGCAGATAGGGGATCATCCCCAGATAGCCAACGTTTTCGAACAGATGGCGGGCCTTCAGCAGCACCAGTCCGAACCGAGGAGGCGTGTTGCAAGCTGGCCCTCGGCGAACGAGAAATGCCCAAGGCTTGGCGACGACATGCCCATAGCCGCTAAGCAAAGTTTGCACTACGTAAACAAAATGCGAAGTAGATAACTCTGGTTAACACAACCGCCGTTTTACTAGGCACAGACGCTTCTGCATGGCCGTAGGAACCGATCGCATCTACTGCGCAAGGACTTCCGCGGGGTAGGGCACTTCGGGTTTCCCCCAATTGACAGCGACACACGACTTCGGTTATTGGCCCTGCCCAACCTGACTTTCCGCCCACTTGCAATGAAATCCATTCGCCTGCACTGCACTTTGAAAACGGCCCGATCAGAATGTCGTCGCCCCCAACTGTGAACCTCGCCTGTCCCACGCGGCGCACTGCGGCGACGGCGACCCTCCAGGAACGCGACAGCATGATACCTCAAGACCGCCAGGCGCTGGGTCCAATGCGGCGTCCGCAGTGCTGTCAATACCGCGCCCGGGTCGCCATCGGTCAATCCCCCACTTTCGAGGGATGTCGCCAAGGGCAAAAACCTGCGAGGGTTCTAGACGAGGCCCTCAGTATCTGCAATAAGATCTTGGGCCTCCCTGAGAGGGTGTTGTGTCGTGAACTTGATCGTCAGATTCGTGTGCGACAATGAATCCTTCAAGTCAACGCATCGCCCTTATGATCATTGACCAGCTTTCATCGACGGAATTTGGAAAAGTATTACCCGGCTTCGGTGCCATAAAAAATCTTGGCGAAGTACGCTTGCAATACTTGCCACGAACCACACCGTGCGGCCACGCCACGATCAGCCTGGGACAGCCCCCCTCCGCACACCGGATTCAGGGGCGGGAGTGGTTCGTCCGCGGTGATGATGGCCAGGGATGGATTCCCTGCGATATCAATTCTCTACCGATCAGCCAATTTGAAACCTCGGTCCCGTTCAATTCTGACATAACTGGGGCGCTGAAGACCGGGGCGTTCGCTTCGAGGTTCCGAAAGGACTACCCGCACAGCGCCACCGTGATCGTGGCAGCAAAGGCGATGATTCCGTTCCTGTTTGGGGCCTGGGATGCTGACGTCTCAGTATTTCCAACACTGACCATCCCCTCTCGGCGCTCGCATCTGCAGAGAGCGGCCGCGCATATAGGCCGGGATCCCTATGAATTCGTAGTGAGATTTTTTGCCGGTACCGCTGCCGGCCGTGGCGTGCTGAATAACAGCAATGTGATCGACGCTGTCGCCAGGGAAATGTCAAACGTCGCGTCTATCATCCCGGGCAGCAGGGTTGAGGCATTTTCGGATTCCCCATCGGTCCTCGACTTGCATTGGGTTCTTCCACCAAGCTGGGACACCCATGAAACCCGCGTTGCCAAGAAATGGCGCGACGATGTTGTTCTGGCTCATGGCCCTAGAATAGATGAATTCTACACAGCGATCGGAAGATACCTTCTCAATCGACTGGAGGGACGACCACAGCTCTTCGTACAGTCGTGGTTCAGTACAGACTTTGCGGCGCACCGCTTCGGACCTAGCTCCCCACAATACAGTGAGGCGTTGACGCGCGCGCTGCGCCAGGCATCCCAACTTGCGAACGAGTTTGCCGTGATAGGCACGAGCGACCATGGCGGACGGGAAACCCCCCATTGGCTTCAATGCGATCTCGATCGTCGTTTCGTGCTGAACCGTAATGAAAACCGCGTGCCGCTTCCACCCGCAGATCACGTAGTGCATTGCGGCGATCACATCACGGGCTGGGGAGGTGATGGATCCGCGGTGGAGTTCTTCAGGTGCTCCTGGACACAGGATAGGGTACCCGTACCTGTCGATCAGGACATTCTGCTTCGATCCTTTCACGACATGCAGCGTCCGCAGTGGATTCTTCTGCCCGAAATCGAAGAGCGTTGCGGCAAGGGTGTCAAAGAATCAACGGGCGGCGATCACGGCGCCTATTCCGAAAACGGCAGGCTTGGTTTCGCCGACGACGCGGTACCGGTGTTTTGCGCAAATTCCCTGCAAAATCTGCCCCCTTTGCCTCAAACATTGGATCGGATCGCCAACTGGGTTTTTGACTT
This sequence comes from uncultured Binatia bacterium (SeqCode), assembly GCA_964611965.1. Lineage (GTDB taxonomy): Bacteria > Desulfobacterota > Binatia > HRBIN30 > HRBIN30 > CAZTDK01. The sequence goes on from CAZTDK010000234.1 coordinate 7,611, forward strand.
TGCCTCGTCATGATCGTGAGAACGTCTAGGCACGAAAGGTGAATATGCGACTTGAAACAGCGTCGAAACAGGCGCTAAGACGGGAGACTCTTATGAATAAGACGCTTGTCGGACATACCCCTGCCGGGTCGAATGGTCACTTCAAGGTTCAAAAAGGGATCCCTTACCCGTGGACTCAACGCAGCGAAATGAGCGAGATGCTCAGCGAGTTGCGAGCGGCGCGAGAGTGCCTGGAAGCAACACTGAATTATTTCGTACAGCACTCATCCAACGGGTCATCAGGGCCCAGTGGGAACGGCATCGACAAGACTCCCGATCTTTCCCGCGTCAACGATCTCGTTCGCACGCTGAACCTGAATTTCTGCGGCGCCAAGCCCGAAATCATGGAGCAGCTGTTTCGCACGGAAAATGGGAAAGAAGTACTGAGACACCTTATCGCTGAACTCGACGCAAGGGCGGACGCAATTGTCGAGTTTGATCACTTCCACGACTGACTACTCGCTGCCGCTTTGCAGCGGTATGCACAGCCCGGCGGCTGCGCCGTCAATGAGGTTTAGGCGAACAGCTCCGCACTCGCCTTAAGCGCCGACCGCGGCTCCTCAACCAGCAGCAGCGTCCGCAGCTGCCCAAGATACTTGTCGAAGGTCCCACTCAGCGCCATCTGCGCCCGTTCAGCAACGTCACCATCCGAGAGCGACGCCGGCCACGCATCGATCAGCGCTGCCAGCATTCCGCGTTGCTTCCCGCCGCCAACCTTGGCCAACCAATAGGCCTGGAGATCCGGGCCGGTCGGAAGCGGCTCGAAGGCACCGAGGGCCGCCGCGCCCGCTGGCGTGATGGTCAGTGCATCGCGCGCGCCGCTCACCCAGCCTGACGTACGCTGCTGCCCCAGATACTTGTCGAACGTGCCGCTGAGCGACATCCCTGCCCGGGCGGCCACCTGGCCGTCGGTGAGCGGACGGCCC
>CAZTDK010000235.1:0-8558 GCA_964611965.1 uncultured Binatia bacterium (SeqCode)
TACGCGAACGAAGCCTGGGGGCGCGAGACGTTTACGTTCTACCTCAAGGCGATCAGCATCAAGCTGCTCGGCGTGACCCAGCTTGGTGTTGAAGGTCCATCGATCGTCGGCGGAATTTTGATTCTTCCGTTCCTGTATTGGTGGGCGCGCAACATGTTCGGTGCCCGTTTCGCGCTGGTGGCGACGCTGTTGCTGGGTACCTCTGGATGGCACCTGGTGTTCAGCCGTACCGGTTGGCGGTCGGATCTGCAGCCGCTGTTCACGACGATCACCTGCTGCTTCTTCATCCGTGCCATGATCACCGCGGCGTGGAGTGACTTCGCGTGGTCGGGCCTCGGGCTGGCGGCGACGGTGAACACGTACAATGGGGCACGCGCGTTTCCGCTGTTGTTTCCGGTCTGGGTCGTGCTGGTCGCCGTGCAATCGTGGCACTGGCGCGGCTTCTTGCGGCGCTATTTTGCGGGTCTGGCGGCGTTTTCCCTGAGCTTCCTGGTCCCGGTTGCGCCGCTCGCGTGGGTTGCGCTGACGCGCTGGAAAGAGTTCACGGGGCGCGCCGCCTATCTCGTGGGTGCCTCGTCGTTCGTCGGCAACCTGAAGACGGCGTCATTGTTGTTCAACTATTGGAGCAATGGCGACGACTTCTTCGTCTCGACGCCGGGTCTCGAGGTCCCCGCTGCGATCTTTCTGGCGTTCGGCTTTCTCTGGTTGCTGGCACGTTGGCGTGACGAGCGCGCGCAGTTCATCCTGCTGGGGCTGGCGGTCAACCTGTTGCCGGCCGTTGCCAGTAATCCGAACATGAACCGTGCCGTCGGCACGATGCCGTTCATCTATCTCGTGAGTGCGCTGGGGGTGATATTCTTCGCGCGCGAGGTGGCACGTCTGGTGCCGCGCGTCGACACGGCGCTGGCGACGATCCTCCTCATCACCCTCGGCGGCGCGTCGATGTACGCCACCTATGTCCAGTACCTCAGTCCGCATCGGCGGGACATTTGGGGGTTCTATCCCGAGACGGCGGTGGTCGGGCGCTACGTCGGCACGCTCATCCCGCACTACGCCACCTGGGTCGGCGGTGCGAACTACCCGCGTGATACGATCACCTTCCTCAGCTATCAGGGCGTTGGCAATCCCGAGCGCCGCAACTACTACTGGCTCGACGATGTCGGCGTTCTGCTCAAGCAGCGTGTCACCGCGCCGCCGGGCAAGGGGTTGGCCTTCGTCCTGGCGACCGACAATCCCGGACCGGCAGTGTTCAACGAGCTGAAGCGCCGCTATCCCAATCATCAGGTTGTCGAGTTGCGCTATCCACCGGTTGGTGGCGGCGTGTTCGCGCGCGCGTTGCTGGTGCCGCCGGAAGGGACAACGCCGACGGAAGCGCCGAGTACGACCGACGGAGCCGCGGCGACCAAGGAGTTGCTCAACCCGCAGGACCCGCCCGGTCACCTGCGTGGCGCGCGTGGGGTCGCGGCCACCAAGAACGGCAACGTGCTCGTCTGTGACTTCGGTAACAACCGGATTCAGGAGTTCAATCGTGACCTGCGCTTCGTGGCGCAGTGGGGCAGTCGCGGTGACGGCCAGGCGGAGTTCAAGGATCCCTGCGGTATCGCGACGGCACCGAGCGGCGACGTGTTCGTTGCCGATACCTGGAACCACCGGGTCCAGGCCTTCTCGGCCACGCATACCTTCGTGCGCGAATGGGGCGGCTTCTTCTCGCCGCGCGGCATCGCCGTGGATCCGAGCGGCAGAGTGTTCGTGGCCGACTCCGGCAACAATCGCATCGTGCGCTTCTCGCCCGGCGGCCAGAAAGAGATCGAGTGGGGCAAGAAGGGTGATGCCGAGGGTCAATTCTCCGAGCCGATTGGTCTCGCGATCGACCCGGCCGGCCTGGTGTACGTATGCGACAACGCCAATGGCCGACTGCAGATCTTCAGCGGCGACGGCAGATTCGTTGCGAGCTTCAAAGTGTCCGGCTGGGAGAGTACCGGGTTCTCCGAGCCGTATGTGGCGGTTGATGCCGAGCACCGCATCTGGGTGACGGTGCCGACCAAGCAGGTGGTGCGTGCGTACGACCAGAGCGGCAAGCTGCTGCGCACGGTCAGCGGGCAGAGTATCCCCAGTGCCCCGTTCAACACGCCGATGGGCGTCGCGTACGATGCGCTCAACAACGACCTCGTTGTCAGCGATCTCAACGGCGTGCTCGTGCGCTTTCCGGCGGCGGCGAAGTAACCGGGAGCGTGAATCGTGAGCGGTGCGCCGCTCATTTGATGCTTGATGTTCGGCCCATTCCCCGCCTGGCTCGCTTCGAGCACGACTCACGATCCGAGCAGTAGACGAACTGTCGCGGCGATGTCCGATGCCTGCACGAGCTCGCCGATCATGGCGACCGCGTCGGCGCCGGCGGCCAGTACCGCGGGCATGCTTCGCGCGCTGATGCCGCCGATGGCGACCATCGGCAGCGCCACCCGGCGCCGCACGGCACGCAGGCCGTCCAGGCCTTGCACCGGATCGGGTCGCGCCTTGCTCGTCGTCGGAAAGATTGGGCCGAAGCCGATGTAGTCGGCAATCCCAGCACGCGCCGCAGCCTCGGCTTGCGCCAGGCTGTGTGTTGACAGGCCGATGATCTTGTCCGGCCCGAGCAGCGCGCGCGCCGCGGCGGGTGGCAGATCGTCTTGTCCGAGGTGCACGCCGGCGGCGTCGACAAGTGCCGCGATGTCGGCGCGGTCGTTGATGATCAGGCGCGCGCCGCGGCGGTCCGCGGCGGCTTTCACGGCGCGCGCGATGTCGACGAAGTGGGCGGTCGGCTGATCCTTGGCGCGCAGCTGCAGCAATGGCGCGCCCCCGGCAAGCATGGCTTCGGCGACGGCAAGATATGAGCGTTGCGCATTGCCGAGGGTGTCGGCGATGGGGTAGAGCGCTGATGGGAAGAGAAAGCCCATCAGCGAATGGTCAATGATAAATGCTGAATGGTGAACCGGGGAGAAGGTAACCAGGTCATTCAGCATTCACCATTCAAAATTCACCATTCACCATTCGGCGACGCGCCGATCAGGTGGCGTCGGCGTCGCGCCGCTTCGGGGTGATCTTCAGCTCGGAGATTTTCTTGTGCAGCGTGTTGCGGTTGATGCCGAGGATGGCGGCGGCCTTCAGTTGATTGCCATTAGTGCGATCGAGCGTCAGCTCGATCAGTGGGCGTTCGACGCGTTCCATGATGAGCTGGTACAGATCAGTCGGATCGACGTCGTGTGTTTGCCGGAAGTAGTCCTTCAGCTTCAGACGCACGACTTCTTCGAGGGACAGATCGTCATAGACGGTGACCGCCGTGTCGCGGGTCGCCAACGCCAGATCGCGCGGCATCAGGGTCAGCCCGGGGGCGAGCACGGCGGCGCGTACCAAGGTGTTCTCCAACTCGCGCACGTTGCCCGGCCAGTTGTGGTCGTTGAGCATGGCGCGCGCCTCGACGGACACACCGGTGATCTGCGTGCCCATCTCGCGGTTGATCTTCTCGATGAAGTACGCGACCAGCTCCGGGATGTCGCCGCGCCGCTGCCGCAGCGGCGGCACCTGGATCGGGACGACCTTGAGGCGGAAGTAGAGATCCTCGCGAAAGCGGCTTTGCTTCACCGAGCGCTCGAGATCCTGGTTGGTGGCCGCGATGATGCGGGCGTCGACCTTGATGACCTCGCGCCCGCCGATCCGCGTCAGCTCTTTCTCCTGCAAGACCCGGAGCAGCTTGGCTTGCAGCTCGAGGGGCATGTCGCCGATCTCGTCGAGGAACAGCGTGCCGCCGTTGGCGACCTCGAAGACGCCGGGGCGTTGCTCGGTGGCCCCGGTGAATGCGCCGCGCTCGTGGCCGAACAGCTCGCTTTCCAGGAGATCACGTGGCACTGCCGAGCAGTTCAGCGCGACGAAGGGGCCGCTCCAGCGCGTCGAGTGCGAGTGGATGGCGCGCGCGATGAGCTCCTTGCCGGTGCCGCTCTCACCTTGAATCAATACCCCCGCGTCGGTGTGCGCGACGCGGCCGATGGTTTTGAAGATTTCCTGCATCGCCGGCGTCTTGCCGATGATCTCGACGCCAAGCTCGAAGCGGCGCCGCGTCTCGCGTTCGAGGCGTGTGAGATCGGCGGCCTGCCGGCGCATTTCGAGTGCGCGCTGGACGAGGAGATGGACCTCTTCGATGTCGAAGGGCTTGGTGACATAGTCGTACGCGCCCCGCTTCATGGCCTCAATGGCGTTGGCCATGGTGTTCTGCGCGGTGATGATGACGATCGGCGTATTCACCGCCTGTTCCCGGGCGCGCGACAGCAATGTCAGGCCATCGAGATCGGGCATTTTGATATCGACGATGGCGAGGTCGTAGTGATCCTCGGCGAGCCGGCGCAACGCGGCTTCGCCCCCGTCGGCTTGGTCGACCGTGTGCCCCTCGCCCGCGAGAGCGGTAGTCAGCACCCAGCGGATCGACTCTTCGTCATCCGCTACCAGAATGTGTCCGACGAGGTTGCTCATCAGGCGCTCACCGGCAGGGTCACCGTGATCGCCGCGCCGCCGTGACGGCGGTTCACCGCGCGGATGTCACCACCATGGACGGCGACGATACGCTCGCAGATGGCGAGGCCGAGACCGCTGCCGCGCGGCTTGGTGGTGAAGAAGGGTTCGAAGACGCGGTCGATCTCGTCCTCCGGGAAGCCGGGACCGGTATCGGCGACCTCGACACGCAAAAATTTTCCGGGGCCACGGACCGTGCCGTCCGCGCTCTGTGCCCCGGCGCGGGCCGCCGCGCTGCGCAAGATGTGAAAATCGGTCTCCATACGCGTCGTCATCGTCAAGGTGCCGCCGTCCGGCATCGCTTCGAGCGCGTTCTTGACAAGGTTGAGAAAAACGTGGGTCAATTGGGCCTCCTCGCCACGCACGTCCGGCAAGCTCGGATCGATCTCCAAGCGCATGGTGACGTGCTTGGCGGCGATCTCGGTTGCCATCAATGCCCGGACCTCGTGGATGATCTTGTGGACATTTATCGGCTCGATGTTCGGTGCCACGGGTGCGCCGAGCGTGAGCAGTTGCTCGACCAGCCGGCTGAGGCGATCGATCTCGCGGATCATCACACCGGTATATTCCCCGACCTGCGGTTGGTCGGCAAAGCGCTTCGCGAGCAATTGCGCTGCGCCCTTGATACCGCCGAGCGGATTCTTGACTTCATGTGCCAACCCCGCCACCAGCCCGCCCAGGCGGGCCAGGGTTTCATTGCGCCGCGCCTCGTCTTCGAGCTTCTTCTGGTAGCTCATGTCTTGAATCACCAGCGCGACGCCGTGGACGTCGCCGTGATCCCATATTGGCGAACAGCTCAAGCGCACCGGCACGCGCCGCCGCCCGACGGGTAGGGCTTCTTCTCCGCAGGACTGGCTCTGTGCCAGGGTCCGTGTTCGTTCGACCATCGCGGCGATCTGCGGCGCGCTGGCAAACACTTCGCCGCAGGCGCGTTGCAACGCTTGCGCCTCCGGCACGCCGGTGAGCTCCTCGGCGGCTTGATTGAACAGCGTGATGCGGTCGTCCTCGTCGGTAAGAATTACCGCGTCACCGAGACTGGCCAGCACGTTCTGCAGCCGTACCGGAGACACCGCCGCCGCCTCGCGGTTCTTCTTTCGCCGGTTCAAGAGCATCGCGGAATCCTAACATACGCGCACACGTGCCGAAACGGACGCGCGGCGCGATACGCCAGATTTTGATGTGAAAGGCCTTGGGTGAGGGGAAGCGTCCTCTTGGGGTGGGATCAAACACCGCTCGTGCGCAGGTTCTCGAAGCACTCAGGGGTGGGCGGCGCCCTTGCCAAGGGGGTTGGATGCCGAGGGCGCCTCAGATAAAAGGATGCTCCCGATGATCAGCGTTCGCGAGGCACTGGATCTGGTATTGCGCGACCTGCCGGCACTCGGCAGCGAGCAGGTGCCTTTGCCGTGTGCCCTCGGCCGGGTTCTGGCTGCGCCTACGCTTGCCACGCGCGACATTCCTCCTTTTCGTAACTCGGCGATGGACGGCTATGCCGTGCGCGCGGTTGATACGGCGACGGCGGCCGCGCATGCCGCGGTGCGCTTGCGCATTCTCGAAGTCGTCGGCGCCGGTGCGTTGCCGCGGCAGACCGTCGGAGCGGGCACGGCGACCAAGATCATGACCGGTTCGCCAATGCCCGCGGGCGCCGATGCGGTCGTGCGTATTGAAGACACGGCCGAGCATGATGGCAGTGTCGACGTCCGAGTTGCGGTTGCTGCCGGCGCGCACGTGCGCCATCCGGGCGAAGATATGCGTGCCGGTGAGACCGTGCTGACACCGGGGCGCGCGCTACGCCCGGCGGACATCGGGCTCCTGGCGTCGCTGGGCGCCGCGGTGGTCAGTGTGCGCCGCAAGCCCGTGGTCGCGATTCTGTCCACCGGTGATGAGCTTGTCGAGCTTGGGCAGCCGCTTGCCCCCGGGCAGATCGTCAACAGCAACGCTTACACGCTGGCCGCCGCGGTCGAGGAATCGGGCGGCACGCCACGTGTGCTGGGCATTGTGCGCGACACGGTCGAGGAAACGCGCCGCGCCTTTCTCGACGCCTTCAACAGCGACGTCGTGCTGTCGACCGGCGGGGTGTCGATGGGTACCTTCGATCTCGTGCGCGCCACGCTGGCCGAGCTTGGTGTGGCCGAGCGTTTCTGGAAGGTCGCGCAAAAGCCCGGCAAGCCGTTGGCGTTCGGCCGGCGCGACGCGGTGCCGGTCTTCGGCTTGCCGGGAAACCCGGTGTCGTCGCTGGTGTGCTTCTACCTGTATGTGCGCCCAGCGTTGCGTGCCATGCAAGGCTTGGAACGCTTGCACTTGCCGACGGTCGATGCGACGCTCGATGAAACGGTGCACACGGCGTCGGGGCTGACGGAGCTCGTGCGCTGCATTCTGGAAGGCGAACCCACCGCATACCACGTCCGCGCCACCGGCTCGCAAAGCTCCGGCGTGCTGCGTTCGTTGTCGCTCGGCCAAGGCTTGATCATTGCGCCGCCGGAGGTGACGACGCTCGAGCGCGGCAGCCGTGTCCGTGTGATGCTGCTGAACAACGATGCGGGAGCGGCGCCGCCGGTGTGACGAGTTGTGAGTCGTGCGCGTGAGTCGTGTTCGTCGAAGATATTGAGATGGAAGCGTAGAAATCAAATGAGCGAAGCTCCACTCACGACTCACGAGCACGATTCACGAGGGAGCGGCAGCTGCTGATGATACGCATCGGCCACGGCTACGATTTGCACCGCCTCGTTGAAGGGCGCGCGCTGATGCTGGGCGGTATTCGCATCGACCACTCGCGCGGCTTGCTTGGTCACTCGGACGGCGATGTCGTATTGCACGCCGTCTGCGACGCGATTCTCGGGGCGCTGGCGATCGGCGACATCGGCCAGCATTTCCCGGACAGCGACGAGCGCTTCCGCGGCGTCGCCAGCAGCGAGCTGGTCCGGGACGTGGCTCGGCTGATGCGTGACGAAGGGTGGCAGGTGAGCAACCTCGACATCACCGTGTGCGCCGAGCAGCCGCGCTTGGCGCCGCACCGACTGACCATGCGCACGCGCATCGCCGAGCTGCTGGCCGTGCCGGTGACATGCGTCAGCATCAAGGCCAAGACCAATGAGGGCGTGGATGCGATCGGTCGCGGTGAGGCGATCGCGGCGACGGTGGTGGTGTTGCTGGGAGATGTGACGCGTGCGAGCTAAGCGTAGCCGGTGAGGAACTGGCTGGGCTTACGGTTGACGCCTAGCCATATGCCGCACGCTTCACGTTTCACTCATCGCCCCCATCTCCGCCTTCGCCGGCCTCGACCTCATCGATCATCTGGTCGAAGTCTTCACCGCCGGCGTCTTCGCCCATTTCCTTGCCCATCTTTTTCATCCAGCGGGCGACGCTCTTCGGGTCACTCTCGTCGATGCCGCCGAGAGTGCTCGGGTCGGCGAGCGATTCCATTCGCGCTTCTTCCGATTTCGGCATCGCAAAACGCGAGAGCAGGCGATCGGCGGCGCGGCTGCCGCACTTGTCGCACTGGGGGGCCGGCTTTTCCGACACGCGTAGCGTGAGCACAGAGAAGCGCTTCTGGCACTTGCGGCAGCGATACTCGTAGATCGGCATGGGACAGCTGTCTCCCTTAAGGAAGTGACGATTGGGTTATTGAGTCGTTGATTCATTGGGCGAAAGTCGGGGCAGCATATCGAGCAAACGGCAATCGTCAATGGCTCAATGACCCAATGAATCAATGAGCCGATTGCTTTGTGTGCCTACTTCATTGTCTTCGTTGCGAAGCCGCGGTCGCCGTAGGTGAGCAATGAGCGCTTGCCGTTGACGATGGTTTCCAGTGCCACATCACGTTGCCAGAGGCGGCGGATGTAGGCGAGGGACTTCTCGGCGTAGTCGAGTTGCAAGTCGCGGCCTTCGTGCGCGTGGACGAGGTACAAGGTGCGGTTCTGATTGTAATCGGCATCTTCCACCCGGATCACCGGGATGCCGCCCATCCCGACTCCCTTGAGCAGGGTCTCCTTGACCTGCTCCCAGCCGTCGTTGTCCGCTAC
>CAZTDK010000236.1:0-8557 GCA_964611965.1 uncultured Binatia bacterium (SeqCode)
CAGCCGGGTGCTGCAGGCGTAGTCAATGGTCATTTGGACCTCTTCCCGCGTCTCAGTGGGGAAGCCCAACATGAAGAAGCCGTTGACATAGATACCGGCATCGACCGTCTTTGCAATCACCTCGCGGGTACGCTCGAGTTGGAGACGCTTCTTGATGAACTGCTGCAGCCGCGGCGAGCCGGTCTCCACCGCGTACGAAATGAAGTAGGTGCCGGCATCGCACATGGCCTTGAGCAGCTCGTCCCGCATGATGTCGGCGCGCAAGCCGTTGGGGAAGGACATCCGAATGTCGAGGCCGGCGGCGGCAATCGCCTGGCAAACCTCTGTCGAGCGTTGCCACTTCATATTGAAGATGTCGTCGCAGACTTCGATGATGCGAATGCCGTAACGGGCCTTGAGCTCACGGATCTCCGCCACGATGTTCTCGGCTGACCGACAGCGGAACTCCTTTCCAAAAATCGTGTGGCAGTAGGTGCATTGGTAGGGACACGCCCGCGAGGTGAAGATCGACATGTACCGCCGCCGGCCGACGGGCGTGGCGCCGTGGAAGGCGCCATAGCGCTCGATGTCCACCAGCTCCCACGCCGGGAAAGGGATCGCGTCGAGATCACGGATCGGGTCGCGGGCCATGGTGCGGTGGACCTTGTTGTCGCTGCCGCGCAGCGCCAACCCGGGCACTTGATCCAGCGGCCGCTGCGCGCCCAGGGCATCGAGCAGATCGAGGAATGTGGCCTCCCCTTCCCCCACGACCGCACAGTCGACGCCTTCGTCGGCCAGTACCTCCTCGGGATCCGTGGACGGATGCGGGCCACCGACGACAATCGGCACCGAGGGGAACGCGCCTTTGAGCACGCCGACAATGCGGTGCATCTCGGGCGCATCCGGCGTGAAGGCGCCGATGCCGATGACCTCCGGGCGTACCTGGCGCACCCGCCGCACCAACTCGGCGTCACCCAGCCGCTCGATTTTCAGATCAAAGATGTGCGGCTCGTAGCCGCTGCGGCGAACGTAGGAGCTGAGATAGAGCAGTCCCAGCGGCGGGATCAGCATATCGTCCGGCCCAGCCGTGGGGCCGCTGCGAATCAATGCGATGCTGGTCATGCGCCTCCCTCACCGATTACTGCGCCGCGCGGTCATCCGCTTCGCTGCCCAAGAGGCACGCCACCCCACGCACAATGCCGAAGTTGAAATGAGTCGGCAGCGCCCCGGAGCCTTCATACGCGTAGCTTCTGTAATCGCTGGCATTGTGATCACAGCAGGCTAGAAGGGTCAAGCATTTTCTCCTGGGGCGCCGGGCAGATGCGGCTGGGAGTCCGCACCGATTTCAAGCAATATGTTGACTTGGCTCTCCTCAGACGAACGATGACCCGGCGCCGGCTTCGAGGCGATTGGATTGGATGGGCACTGCTGCTGATCATTTTCGTGGCCAGTGCGTTGCGGCTGGCACGCCTTGAGCACATTCCGCCCGGGCTCCACGTTGACGAGGCATCGAACGCTTGGAACGCCTCCACACTGCTCAAGACGCGAAAAGCAGCTCCCTAGGAAAGCAGCTCCCTAGACACCCACTTAACAGAAAGCAGTTCGCTAGCAGAAGAAAGCAGCTCGCGAGACACCCACGTAATAGTACCCAATGAGCCCGGTGACCAGTGGATGCCCTACCAATGAGACACCAGTAAACCTCCATTGTAAATCTTATGCACTGTACTTGCATGAACACTCTCCAGTCGACTATAGTTTAGCCGCATGCCCGCTCCACGCGCGCAACAGGTCAGCTGTGAGGCCACGCCGCTCTACCACTGCCTCAGCCGTTGTGTGCGCCGCGCTTTCCTCTGCGGCCAGGATCGGCTTACCGGCATGAACTTCGACCATCGCAAGCCGTGGCTGGTCGACCGCATGCGCGAACTGGCGGCAATCTTCGCTATCGACATCTGCGCCTACGCCGTAATGAGCAATCACTTCCATCTCATCCTGCGCATCGACCGGGACCGCGCCGCGAGTTGGACCGATGACCAGGTGGCCGACCGCTACGCCCGGCTCTTCCCGCAGACGGTGCGGCGCAGCCGGAAGTTGCCCGAGCCAGCACAAGCCATATTGCACGCCGTCTGGCGCCACCGACTGTGGAACCTGAGTTGGTTCATGCGCTGTCTCAACGAGGCGATCGCGCGCCGGGCCAACCGCGAGGATGGCTGCACCGGGCGCTTCTGGGAGGGCCGCTTTCGCTCTCAGGCCTTGCTGGACGAGGGCGCACTGCTGGCATGCATGAGCTATATCGACCTGAACCCGATCCGTGCCAGCCTCTCCCAGACGCTGGGGGACTCGGCCTTCACATCCATTCACGAGCGGCTATCCCGAACTCCCACGACCCTGGTACCATTTGTCGGTGAGGGGGATACCGGTGCGATGCCACTACCGCTGGGCCGGCGCGACTATGTCGAGCTTTTGGAGTGGACCGTGGCCGCGTGGCGCGAAACGCAACGACAAGCCGTGCCGCCGCAAGTCCAGGCGACGCTGAACCGACTCGATCTGCACGCCGACCGCTTTGCGGACACGGTGCGCGACTACACGCGTCGCTTCTTCACCATGGTGGGCCACGTGCATCGGATCACCGTGGAAAGCCGGCGACGCGGCTACCATCGCTGCCCAGGAATCAGTGGGGCGCGCAGGATGTATCGCCGCACCGCCGCATAACCTGACGCGGCGGCCTCTACACCACTTTCACCAGGTCAGCGAATTATCCCGATGGCATGGCGCTACCGCGCCGCGCATGCCCTTGCTCCTTATCCTGCTCAGACCCGTAGATCGGGTTCTCTCATTGAGTGGGTGTCTCGGGTTCTCTCTCGGGTTCTCTTGGGTTCTCTTGGGTTCTCATCCGTTCTTTCGCGCTCGTGGCGTTCGCGTGCGTCGTAGTGTTACCGCAGTCTTATCCCATCAGGACTTTAGCGGAGGTACGCCGGACCCAAGGGCGCCAGGCGCTTGGCCGCCTCAGCCGCTTGCCGCGCTTCATCCGCCAGCCCATTGCGCGCCGCGGCGACAGCCAGCGCCGAGTGTGGGCGCGGATCGTTCGGACCCAGCTCAACGGCGCGCCGCGCGTCCTGCAACGCTTCGCCATAGCGTTGCCAGCCGAGCTGCTGGGCGGCGCGGCTGGCGTAGCTCAGCGCCGACGCCAGCGGCACCTCGAAGCGCCCGCGGAACACCAGGATGCTGCCGCCGATGATATCGACAGGTTGCGTCTGCAGCAGCGGCGCATATTGCTGACCGCCCCACGGTGGCAGCTCCCACGCACTGATCAAGATGGTCCCCTCGATAACCGGCGGCACCAGGTCGACGAGATGCTCCGTAACGGCCCAGCCGAAGGCTGGCAGCTTGCGGCACGTGTGGTACGGGCGCACCAGCTCGGCCATGCCGTAGGCCGCGAACCAGCAGTCGTGAATCTCGTTCTGCTGCAGGTAGGCTTCGACCAGCTTGAGGTTCTGACCCCATTCAACATTGGAGTCATTGAGGTACCGATAGGTATTGCGCGTGCCACCCCACAAGTCGTTGGCAAAGGCGATGTAGCTCGGGGCGGTACGCGCCGCGGCCATCGCGTGGAAGACCAGGAGCCCGACGAGCGCGTACAACAGCGCCCGCTGCCGCCGGCCCCACCAACACGCGCCGGCCGCTGCCGCGACGATGAACAACGCGTAGCTGGGAAGGAGGTGACGCACGCCGATATTGAAGCCGGACGCCATGCTCATGCCGAAGTATGCCACCGACGGGAGCAGCAGAAACAGCAGCGCACGCGGGCGCGTTCGATACAGGCCGGGCGTGAGCAGAGCGAGCGGCAAAAGGATCAGTAACGCCAGGCTGCTCTTGATCGCAAACGCCACGGGAAAATAAAACCACCGGCCGGTGGGGTAGACTTCCCCGAAGAGATACATCGGCACCACGCTCGTGGGGATGCGATACGCGAGCCCGAAGAGGTACGACTCGGGAAAGATGCGGGCATGGTACGCAAGCTCGACGAGCTTTGCCGAAGCCGAGCGCGCAGCGTCGTTCCCAACGGGGGTGAAGAGCTCGGAAAACGGAAGCACTTCATGGGTCGCGCCCGGCGACGCGTAATACCGGAACCCCTGCGCGCTCCACACGATGCCGAACGCTACCAACAGGACCAGCAGGTAGGCGAGAGCGGCTCGCAGCACGGCATGATTCGAGTGCTGCCCTTCGGAGCCGTGCTGACGCCTCACGTCACTTCCCCCGGCCCCTGCTTGAGGGACTTTCGATAAAAACCGACGGTCCCTCGATACGCCCCCTGAGAAGACGGGACCTACTCGGGACGAACGGAATACAGCTTTCCAAATCGAGAACAGAACCGTTCTCCCTGAGTAGCCGCCCTCCTTTGGCGGCGTATCGAAGGGGATCCCAGGAAGGCAATCAACCGTCTCTCCGTCAGGAACGGAGCTCTGCAAAGAGGGTCCACGGCGACGGAGGACCGCATCCGCCAGCATCAAAACCAGCAGGATCGGCAGTAGCAGCACGGCCGAGTGCTTCGACGCCAGCATCAGACCGACCGCGACGCCCGCGGCCAGTAAGCGCCAGACGCCCGGTCGCTCGCCGTAGCGGTAGAGGGCGTACACCGCCAACATGGTCGTGGCCGTCAGCGCCATGTCAGTGGTCACCAGTGAGCCATGCGCGATCACCGTCGGCTCGAAGACGAGGATCGCCAGTGCCACCAGGGCCTCGGTGCGGCCGAACATCCGCCACGCCAGCCGGCACACGAGGAATGCCAGCAGCAGGCTCATGGACGCGGCCGCCAGCCGTGCGGGGATGAGAATCGAGTCCGTGCCATTGTCGGCGACGAAGCGTGCCGCGCCGTACTCGACCTCCTGCCACGACGGGTTGCGTGCGCCGCACTTCCACTCCGGAGTGCTCAGCTGGCGCGAGCGCAGCGGCGCGGCGGCCAGCAGCTTCAGCAGCGGCGGGTGCTGCGGGTTGACGACAAAGTCTCCGCACTCCCAGTAGAGGTAGCCACCCAAGATGTGAACCGGCTCATCGGAGGTCGCGCTGGTCCGCGTGATATGGACCCACAACTGCAGCACGAACAGCCCCACCAACAGCGCGAACAGCAGGAGCGTCACCAGCCACTTGCCAGGCGGCTCGATAGAAACGGCACTACCCGGACTGATTTGCGGCACGCTCGGCCTCTAGCACCGCTGGCAGCCGTTTCACAACGTCGTTGCCCGGGGTTTGGACGTTTGGCAATCGGCATGGAGTCTTGGCCCGGCGCTCCTCCCCCCCCGGGAGAGGTCGGGTGAGGGGATCAAGCGACTCCCTTCCTTATTGGTTTAACCTGGAGCAGACTCGACGACGGTGGCAAACGACCCCGCAAAGACTTCGCAGCCTTCCACACGGACGGCGCGCACCCTGCGTCGGCAACAGACCGATGCAGAGCATCGTCTCTGGTGGCACCTACGTGCTCGACAGCTCCGCGGGGTCAAGTTTCGCCGCCAGCAGCCGATCGGGTCGTACGTGGTGGACTCTGCGCGCTCGATCCCAAGCTAGTGATCGAAGTCGACGGCGGACAGCACATGGAGCGTGCCGTCCAGGATGCGCAGCGAACCTCCTATCTGCGGCGCTGTGGCTATACTGTCCTGCGGTTTTGGAACGACGACGTGTTGCAATGCACATCGGGGGTTTTGGAGAAAATCGACCAGGAGATCGAACGCACAAGACAAAAGCAAAGGTGAGAAGAGATCATCTGATCCCCTCACCTAGCCTCTCCCGGAGGGAGAGGGACCGGAGGCCACCACTTCCCCAACTTCCAAACCCCAGACAACATTGTAACGTTGCCGATACAGGTTTACTCACTCGGTGGACCGGACTACGATGCACATGTGAGCAAGCCGGTAGTGGATCTTGAGATCACGACTCTGGAGGAGAAATCCGCGCGGGTGCGCGCCGTGTTCGACACCGGGGCACATCCGACGATCATTCGCGAAGATCGGTTACCACGGGACGCCGCCGTGCTACGCGGCCCCGCGGCTCGGCAGATGCGGACCGCGGCGCAGGGAGGCACGCTCACTATCACCGGGGGCACCATTCTCGTGATGACCATCGGTGAAAAACAAATCCAGGACGAAGTGCTGGTCTCCCCAAACCTGGCGCAAGAGATGCTCGTCGGTGCGGGCACCATGCAGAAATGGGACATTACGATCCGCAACGCCAACGGCCACACGAGTGTCGAAATCGGACGCGACCTCCGCGATCCAGACATTCAAGAAGTTGACTAGGCCTGCTTTAAGCCTGCCCAGGTCCCGACAAGACAGAATGAAGGAAAAGACAGCGGCAGACAATGCTGCTTTTCTCAGTCATTCTCTTGGCCCTCTCCGTGTCTCTGTGCCTCCGTGGTGAGAAATCTGGGGAATACCTTTGATGTGTGGTACCGCGATGGACGCAGATTCTCGCGGATGCCTGCACCCCATGAGATCTGCGTTCATCTGCGTCAATCTGTGGATGACTCTCCGCCCGCTCCACACCGGGCAGCTTGACCACACAGCGGAGACGCGGCATGACGCCAGGGTGCCAGCGATCCATCGGGCCTCGGCCGAGGCACGCGTCACGTGAGCCGGCAGCTGCGCTTGCCGGTGGCGCGCGCGGAGTGGGCGGGCCTTGCCGCCATCTGCATCGTGGCGCTGCTCTTGCGGCTCCCGGTGGTGAGTCTGCCGCTCGAACGTGACGAGGGCGAGTACGCTTACACCGCGCAGCGCTGGATGCAGGGCGACCTGCCCTACCGCGACAGCTTCGATCAAAAGTTCCCGGCAATCTTCGTCGCCTATGCCTTGATCGAGCGCTTGGTCGGCACCAGCCCCGCGGCGCTCCATTGGGGCGCGCAGCTGTATACACTGGGCACGCTCGGGCTCCTCTTTCTTCTCGGCCGGCAGCTGTCGTCGTCCGCCGGCGGTCTGGCGGCCGCCGCCTTCGCCGCTTTCATGACCACCTCCCCGGGCCCCTGGGGAAACGCCGCCAACACCGAGTTGTTCATGATCCTGCCGCTCACGGCGGCAATGCTGGCGGCGTGCCGCGCCGTAGAGTATGAGTCGCCCCTCTGGGCCTTCGCAACGGGAGCGCTGGCGGCGGCGGCATTACTCTTCAAGCAGATGGCGATCACCGACGCGGTCTTCTACGCGGCGTTCGTCATCTGGAGCATGCGACGCCGCGCGCTCGGCGCCGCGATGCTGGGTCTCGGAAGCGTCGCGTTGCTCGCGCCGGTCGTGGTCTATTTTGCTGCGCGGGGAGCGCTCGACACTTTCTACGACGCCACCATCGGCTACAACCTGCACTACGCCTCACGCGCCGCGCTGGCGGACTATCCACGCCACTTCTGGCCGAACTGGATGATCGTCTGCCGTTCCTTCTGGCCGTTCCTGGTCCTTGCGCTGGTTCCCATCGCGCGCTGCATTTCGGCTCGGCCGCCGGTGCGCCGGCGGACGATCCTGGTGCTCCTCTGGCTGGCGGCATCGCTCGCGGGGACCGTCAGCGGCGGCTACTTTCACCCGCATTACTTCATGCAGGTGGTACCCGCACTCGCCACGCTCGGCGGCATGGCGGCCAGAGACACGATGTTTCGCCAGCTGCGCGCGCCGCGACGCCAATTGGCGCAAGCGGTGCTGATTGGCGCGGCAATCGGCGCCGGCGTGCTCACCAATGCCTGGTACTATCTTCCGGGTGATGCGGACGCCAAAATGTTCCGTCTATACGGGTACACACCATTCGCCGATTCACCGGCGGTCGCACGCTATATTCGCGAGCATTCGGAGCCGAACGATACGGTCCTGATACTGGGCTCCGAGGCACAGATTCTCTATTACGCCGAGCGCAAGAGCGCGACGCGCTATTTCTACATCTATCCACTCGCTGGCCCCTACCCCAACGTACGCGACCGGCAAGCCGCCGCCCTGCGCGAGGTGGCACGCAACCGGCCACGCTTCGTCGTCACCATCTTCCTTCCCACTTCGTTTCTGGGGGCTGCCGACACTCCACGAGACATCATCGACGGGGTGCGCGAGATGCTCGATCAGTCGTATCAGGTGGTTGGGGCCGTGGGGTACACGCAGGGAGAGAAGACCGCGTTCGTCACCGGCGAGGCCGCCGCGGAAGCCTGGCAGCGCGCCCCGGTCTGGTACGGCACGCCGTCGTGGTGTGCGCTTGCGGTGTGGGAACGCGCATGAACAGGCCCGGCGCCGGTCGCATTGAGAACGACAAGGTTTGGCCGGCGCCGCTTACTCGGCCGGCTTGAACACGGCCCGATTGCGCTCCCCCGTTTCCTGAACGACCATGCCATCTAACCCGCGGTCAGACGGCGCGCCGTTCAGTCCGCAGGTTCGCCAACCAGTGGACGCGCGCGAGCGTTGCTCTGCGATGTTCCCACAAGAGCACCCCAAGCGCAGGGAGCAGGCAAGTCATAATCCGACCATTGTTGCTGGCTGGAAACGGTGCCATCTCCGAGTTGCCGAGGAGACCAACCGCAATGCTCGCTCCCCAGTTCAGTAAGGTGAGGGTCAGCATGCCGCTGCGAGTTTGC
>CAZTDK010000237.1:0-8554 GCA_964611965.1 uncultured Binatia bacterium (SeqCode)
GTCCCCTCTCCCAAAAGGGACTGTCGATAAACAGCTGCGCCCCTCGATACGCCGCGAAAAGAGCGCGGCTACTCGGGGTGAACGGACTATGTGTTTGCAGAAAAGCTCTGGAAACCCGTTCGCCCCGAGTAGGCCTCGTTTTTCCAGGGGCCGTATCGAGGGGCGGCTTCGGAGAAAATCGACAGTCCCAAAATGGGCGAGGGGGGAAACCAGAGTGCCCCTCGCCCATTTTGGGAGAGGGGCAAGGGGTGAGGGCGTTTGGACGGTCCCGCATGCGGTGGGTTGCGTCCCTGGCAGCGGCCTTGGCCACCGCCGTGCCTGCGCTGGCGGACGACTGGGGCATGGGGGCCGCCAACCGCAAGATTGCGCAGACCAATGTCTTCGCCACCGTGTCCACGCCCGGCGACGAAGTGCGCACGCTCGCCCTGTTCGTCCTCGCCATCACCGGGGTGATCTTCGTGATCGTCGGCGGCTTGCTGGCGTACAGCGTCGTGCGCTTCCGCCGCCGCGCCGACGACGATGGCCATGAGCCACCACAGGTCTACGGCAGCAATCCGATCGAATTCGCCTGGACGACCGTGCCCGTCATCATCGCCTTCGTGCTCATCCTGATCACGGCACGCACGATTTACACCGTCCAGGCCGCGCCGCGGCCGCCCGACGCGATCGACGTGCGCGTCATCGGCCATCAGTGGTGGTGGGAGTTTCAGTATCCCAATCTTGGCATTATCACCGCCAACGAGTTGCACATTCCGGTCAGCGACCCGAACCATCCGACGCCGACGTTTCTCGAGCTCGAGTCGGCCGACGTCGCGCACAGCTTTTGGATCCCCCGACTGGCCGGCAAAACCGATCTCATCCCGAACAAGAAGAATATGATGTGGTTCGATCCCCGCGAGGTCGGGACCTACCTCGGCCAATGCGCGGAGTACTGCGGCACGGAGCACGCGCTCATGCTGTTGCGCGTCGTCGTGCAGCCGCGCGACGAGTGGGAGCGTTGGGTCGCGGCTCAGCAACAGCCGGCGGCGCCGGATGGCGCCGTGGCGGCGGGCCGCGCCGTGTTCGAGTCGACGGCGTGCATCAATTGCCACACGGTGCGCGGTACCGTGGCCACCGGCCGCTTCGGTCCGGATCTCACCCATTTGATGAGCCGCACCACGCTGGGTTCCGGGGTTGCGCTCAACAGCCGCGAGCACTTGAAGATCTGGGTGCACGACCCGGCGGAGATGAAACCCGGGGCGCTGATGCCGGCCATGAACCTTGCCGAGAAGGATCTCGACGAGCTGGTCGGTTACATGGCAACGCTGCGCTGACGTCGCGAGGGTCATATGGGTGTCATTCAACGCGAGACCACGCTAGCCCCGGACGCAGCCGACCTGCCCCTCCTGGGCAAGCTGCACGATTGGGTGGTGACGGTCGACCACAAGCGCCTCGGCATGATGTACATCGGCGGTGGCCTGTTGTTCTTCTGCGTCGCCGGCCTGCAAGCGGCAACGATGCGACTGCAGCTCGCCTTCCCGAACGCCGGCATCGTGCCGCCGCAGGTCTTCAACCGGCTCTTGACCATGCACGGCACGGCCATGGTGTTTCTGGTCGGCATGCCGATCTTGACCGGATTTTTCAACTACCTCGTCCCGCTGATGATCGGCGCCCGCGACCTGGCGTTCCCACGCCTCAACGCCTTCGGCTTCTGGCTGTGGTTCTTCGGCAGCCTGCTGCTCTACTTCAGCTATCTCGGTGCCGAGGGCCTCTACGGTGCCGGCAGTGCGCCCGACGTCGGCTGGTTCGCCTATGCGCCGCTCACCGAACGGCCGTTCTCGCGCGGCAACAGCACCGACTACTGGATCCTCAGCATCTTCATCACCAGCATCGGCTCGATCGCCACCGCCATCAATCTCATGACGACCATCGTCTGCATGCGCTGCAAAGGGATGGCGCTGAACAAGATGCCGGTGCTGGTCTGGCTCGCGCTCGTGGTGTCGGTCATGATCATCGTCGTGCTGCCGCCGCTGGGAGCCGCACAGGTCATGCTGTTGCTCGACCGCATGCTCGGCGCGCACTTCTTCGACACCCAAGCCGGCGGCTCGGCGGTGCTCTGGCAGCACTTCTTTTGGATCTTCGGCCACCCGGAGGTCTACGTCCTGATCATCCCCGGCTTCGCGTTCGCCTCGGAGATCATTCCGGTCTTCTCGCGTAAAGTGATCTTCGGCTACTCGGTCATGGTGGCGGCCAGCTGTGCCATCGGCTTCATCAGCCTGGGCGTCTGGGCGCACCACATGTTTTCCGTCGGCATGACGCCGGCCGGCAATGCCTTCTTCGCCACCTCCACGATGCTCGTCGGCGTCCCGACCGGGATCAAGATCTTCAACTGGCTGGGAACGATCTGGGGCGGCAAGATCCGCTTGAAGGTGCCGATGCTGTTCTGCCTCGGCTTTCTCTTCCAGTTCCTGATCGCGGGATTGACCGGCATCCACCTGGCCACGGCGCCGTTCGATTGGCAGCTCACTGACACCTACTTCGTGGTCGCCCATTTTCACTATGTGCTGATCGGCGGTTTGCTGTTCACGATTTTCGGCGCCATCTACTACTGGTTTCCGAAGGCCACGGGCCGCATGTTGGGCGAGACTCTCGGCAAGTGGCACTTCTGGCTGCTGGTGATCGGCTTTCACCTGACGTTCGACACCCTGCACTTCGCCGGGCTGATGGGCATGCCGCGGCGCATCTACACCTACCAAGCCGGCCGCGGTCTCGAGGCACTCAATTTGATTGCCTCGATCGGCGTCATCTTCCAAGGCGCAGCCGTGCTGTGCTTCGTCATCAATGTCTTGCGCTCGCTGCGTTCGGGCGAGCCGGCCGGCGACGACCCGTGGGACGCGTGGACGCTCGAATGGTCCACCAACTCGCCGCCGCCGGACTATAACTTCGCGACACCGCCCGAAGTCCGCAGCCGGCGGCCGCTCTGGGATCTGAAACATCCGGAGGATCCGGATTGGGAGTATGAGTAAGCGACCATGACATCCACACCGCCTCTCACGATCTCTCCAGTCGTCAGCACCTCGGCTCCCGCGCGCGGACACGTCGGCATTTTCGGCCTGATCCTGACCGAGAGCGCGTTCTTCTCGATCTTCGTGGCTGCCTATGTGTTTTACATCGGCAAGAGCGCCAGTGGACCGCAGCCACGCGACGTGCTCGCGCCGCCGATCTTCAACTCGATCTGCCTGTTGTCGAGCAGTGTGACCATCGTCTTTGCGGTGCGCGCGCTGCGTGCCGCGCAGGTCAGAACCTTTGCGCTGTGGTGGTTGGCGACGCTGATACTCGGCCTCGAATTCCTCGTCGGCACCGGACTGGAGTGGCGCGAGTTGATCTACCAGCACGGTCTGACCATCCACACAAACCTCTTCGGCACGACCTACTACTCGCTCGTCGGCCTGCACGCGACGCATGTCGTCGTCGGTCTCGTTGGGCTGGCGCTGGTGATGATTCTCACGGCTTTGGGGCACGTCAGCGAACGTCACGCGGAGCGCGCCGACGTGCTCTCGTGGTACTGGCACTTCGTTGATTCGGTGTGGGTGGTCGTGTTCCTCACCGTCTATGTGATCGGCCGCTGAGCGGGGGAGTGGCGATGGCGAGCGACGACGGACGCGAGGCACGCACCGGCAGCATCGAATTGCCGGCGCCCACGGCGTGGCCCATGATCGCCGCGCTGGGCGTGACGCTGAGCTGCGCCGGTCTGGTCACCAGCATTGCGGTGAGTCTTGTCGGCATCGTCTTGCTAGTGACGGGCTTCGTCGGTTGGTTCAGAGAAGTCCTTCCTCAGGAGCAGCACGAGGCCGTGCCCGTGGAACATCCGCCCGCTGTCGTGGTGCCGGCACGGGCGGCCCTTGCCTATCTCAAGGTCGGCGAGATGGAGCATCGGGCGCAGCTACCGCTGCAGATCTACCCGTACTCAGCGGGCGTCAAAGGTGGAATTGCCGGAGGAATGGCGATGGCCGTCCTCGCCGTCGTTCACGGCACGGCGCTCCATGGCAGCCCGTGGTACACGATCAACATCCTGGCGGCGACGGTGATGGCCAAGCTCGCCAACGCCGACGTGGCAACCTTGTCCGCGTTCAACCTGACGGCGTTCGTCGCCGCGTCCGTCATGCACGTCGTGGTCTCCGTGCTTGTCGGCCTGCTGTATGGAGTGTTGCTGCCGATGCTGCCGCGCCGTCCGGTGTTCTTTGGCGGCTTCATCGCGCCGCTGCTGTGGACGGGGTTGCTCTGGGCCTCGCTCGACGTCATCAACCCGGTCCTCGACGCGCGCATCGAGTGGCGCTGGTTCATTCTGTGCCAGATCGCCTTCGGACTGGTCGCGGGCTTCGTCGTGGCACGTCAGGAGCGCATCCATACGTTCCAGCACATGCCGTTCCTGATACGCGCCGGCATCGAGTCACCCCGCGTCGGTGAACGCCCGGAGGAATGAAAATCGGGAGAAGAGGAAACACGAAAGCACGAAAGGGCGAAAGCACGAAATAAGAGAGGATATATGGGTCAGAGGACGACTCGCTTGGCGATTAAAACGGGGGCACTGAAGTTCAGCAGAAGGCCGATGTGGAGTTGGGTGGCCTTCAAGTACGACTTCAGTTGGGCGAAGTGGATTTCCTCGAGTGCTTTGGCGGCCTTGATCTCGACAACGACGTGACCCTCGACCAACAAGTCCAGTCGATGAAGCCCTACCTCTTCCCTTTCAAACCAGATCCGCACAGCGTGCTGCCTGTCGAAGCCGATGCCGCGGTGACTGAACGCAACGGCAAGGGCGTTCTCGTAGACGCTCTCAAGAAACCCCGGCCCCAAACCCCGGTGAACTTCAACGGCGGCTTCCAAGATGCGCCACGAGATCGCCTCGAATTCATGCCCGACTCCCTTTCCCATTTCGTGCTTTCGCTATTTCGTGATTTCGTGTTAAATCCTCTATCATATGTTGTCGTCGCAATACCACTGATACTACTCGTGGGATGCGATGCGCTACCGGGGCGCCCAACCGAGGCGGACCGGCCGCTGCGGCCGGCGCAGGTCACGGACTTCGCCCGGCTCTACGGCGACAACTGTTCCGGCTGTCACGGCACCGACGGCAAGTTTGGCGCGGCGTTGGCGCTCGACAATCCCGTCTATCTGGCGCTCGCCGATGACGCTGCGCTGCGGCACGTCATCGCGCGGGGCGTTCCCGGCACGGCGGCGCCGCCGTTCGCGCGCAGCGCCGGCGGGATGCTCACGGACGCACAGATCGATGTCCTGATCACCGGCATGCGCCAGAAGTGGGCACGGCCCGAGGCGGTGACCGGCGCGGCGCTGCCACCCTACGCCGCCGATGGTGGCGGCGATGCGACGCGCGGACATGACGTCTACGCCGCCTCGTGCGCCTCCTGCCATGGACCCGACGGCGCCGGCACCGCTACCGTCGGTTCGATCGTCGACGCCTCCTATCTGGCCTTGGTGAGCGATCAAGCGCTGCGCACGCTGGTGATTGCTGGACGACCGGACCTGCACCACCCTGACTGGCGCGGCTATCCACCCGGCCAGGCGCTGACGGCGCAGCAGGTGTCCGACGTCGTCGCCTGGCTGGTGGCGCAACGCGCCAAGTTTCCTGGCCAACCATACCCGCAGCACGCAGGAGGGAACAAGGAATGAGTGCAGGCCCGCAGACCCCACCCGCGGCCGGGACCTCGAGGCGCAGCTTCCTCTTCGGACTCGGCGTGGCGCTCAACGCGTTTGCAGCGCTCCTGTTCGCGATCCCGGTTGTCGGATACCTCTTGTCCCCCATCCGACGCTTCACCTGGCTCGACTGGATACAGCTTGGTCCTTTGACCACATTCCCAGAGAACCAGACCCGACTTGCGGCCTACAAGAATCCATTCACCAAACCCTGGGACGGCGAGACGTCGAACATCCCCTGTTGGGTGCGCCGGCTCAGCGGCAATTCGTTTCAGGTGTTCGCCATCAACTGCACCCATCTCGGTTGCCCGGTGCGCTGGTTCCAGGAGTCGGAGCTGTTCATGTGCCCGTGCCATGGCGGCGCGTTCTATGCCGACGGCAGGCATGCATCCGGGCCACCGCCGCGCGGGCTGTACCAGTACGAACACAAGATCGAAAACGGCCAGCTGTGGATCAAGGCCGGCCAACTGCCGACCCTTGGGCAGCCGGAAGTGTGATGTCAAATGCAACCTGAAATGACGAAGAGAGATCACGAAAGCACGAAAGTGCGAAAGCACGGAAAAGGACGGAGACTCGGTGTGCTTCTTTTTCGTGCTTTCGAGCTTTCGAGCTTTCGTGATTCTCCGAGTTTTTTGAAAGGCGGAATTCGTCCGTGATCCGTCTCTTGAAAACGATTGGCGCGTGGCTGGACCATCGGCTGCAGCTCGGCTCGACGATCGAAGAGGTGGCGGCGCACCCGGTGCCGCGCAGCTCTGCGAGCTGGTGGTACGTCTTCGGCAGCGCCACGCTCGTCGTCTTCATGTTGCAGGTGGTCACCGGCATCTGTCTCGCCACGGTCTACACTCCGTCAGCGCAAGGAGCGTGGGAAAGCCTGCTGTACCTCAACTATCAGCAGCCGCTGGGGTGGTATCTGCGCGCGCTGCACGGCTGGGGATCGGACTTCATGGTCGCGCTGATGGCCGTGCACATGGCGCAGGTATTTTTGTTCGGCGCCTACAAATACCCGCGCGAGCTCACCTGGCTGGCCGGTATCGTGCTGCTGCTGTGTACCCTCGGCATGGCCTTCACCGGACAGATCATGCGTTTCGATCAAGATGCCTATTGGGGTCTCGGGATCGGCGCCGCGATGATGGGCCGGGCACCGGTGATCGGCTTCAAACTGGTGCATCTCTTGCTCGGCGGACCGATCATCGCGGGCGAAACCTTGTCGCGCTTCTTCGCGCTGCACGTCTTCGTGGTGCCCGGTCTGCTGATCGCTTTCGTCGGCCTGCATCTTTTCCTGGTGCTGCGACTCGGCATCAACGAGTGGCCGATGCCCGGGCGCGTCGTCCGGCGTGACCGCTACATCGAGCAGTATCACGAGCTGGTGCACGCCGACGGCGAGCCGTTCGTGCCATTCGCGGCGCAGAAGGATCTGGTCTTCGCGGGGCTGATCATCATCAGCCTCGTGGTCGTCGCGGCGGTCATGGGTCCAATCGGCCCGAACGGCCAGCCCGATCCGACCATCATCATCACCGTGCCGCGACCCGACTTTTTCTTTCTGTGGCTGTTTTCTGTCTTCGCGCTGCTACCGGCATGGACGGAAACGGTGCTGATGCTGACGGCGCCGGTGCTAGTGATCGGCGTGCTCTTCGCGTTGCCGTTCTTGTCGGGAACCGGCGAGAAGAGTTTTCGGCGCCGACCGGTGTCGGTCATCATCGTGATCCTGACCTTCCTCACCATCGGCACGCTCACCTGGCTCGGCACCTTTTCACCATGGTCGCCGCATATGGACGCGTGGAGCGGCGCGCCGACGCCGGTGGATTACGTCAAAGGCCGCTCACCGTTGGAGCTGCAGGGGGCGCTGCTGATTCAGAGCAAGCAATGTCGCAACTGCCACGCGCTGGGCGACGCCGGGGGCTTGCGCGGCCCCGCACTCGACGACGTTGCCACGCGGCTGACCGGCGACCAGCTCGTGCGGCAGATCGTCCAAGGTGGCGGCAATATGCCGGCATACGGAAAGAACCTGACGCCGCCGGAGGTTACCGCCATCGTTGCCTTCCTGGGAAGCATGCATCCGACGGGTCAGCAGCCAGCGCGCGACGCGGCGCAGGTGATGCTGGGCGTGAGCCCACCCAAATGAACAACACGAACGCACGAAAGAGCGAAAACACGAAATAGGAAAAGAGCGCTCGTATTTTTTCTTTCGTGCTTTCGTACTTTCGTGTTCTCGTGATTTCTCTTTCTTGAGGCGCACCACCCGTGAACCCCGTCACCCAAGCGGTCCTGGCTTCGTGGACCCTCCGCCCGGGAATCGTCGCCATCCTGCTGCTGATCGGCGGCGTGTACGCGCGTGGCTTCCATCATGTGTGCATCCAGATGCCGGAACGTTTCCCGCGCTGGCGGCTCGCTGCGTTCGCAGCCGGGCTTGCAACGCTGTGGCTGGCGATCGCCTCGCCCCTGGACGCGTTCAGCGGTCTCCTCCTGCAGGTGCACATGATCCAGCATCTGCTCCTGATGTTCGTCGCGCCGCCATTGCTCTTGCTCGGCGCGCCCGCACTGCCGCTTTTGCGCGGGCTGCCACGCCGATTCGCCAAGGACGGGCTCGGCCCGTTTCTCGCCTGGCCGGCGCTGCAGCGTTTCGCGCACGCGTTAACACATCCGCTGGTGGGCTGGCTGGCGCTCACGGCGGCCACGTGGGGCTGGCACATCCCGGCGGCATATCAGCTGGCGTTGCGCGCTCCGGGTTGGCACGCGCTGGAGCACGGCTGCTTCGTCGCTGCCGCGCTGCTCTTCTGGTGGCCGGTGATCCTGCCGTGGCCGAGTCGCGCCCACTGGCCGCGGTGGACGATGGTTCCATACCTGCTGCTCGCCGACGTGCAGA
>CAZTDK010000238.1:0-8550 GCA_964611965.1 uncultured Binatia bacterium (SeqCode)
CTCGACGCATCCGAAGCTTCTACAGCAAAGCTTCTAGGCACGAAATCGTGGAGCGGCACCTTATGAAGGGAATGTCCTGGTGCTCGTGCTCGCACGAATATGTGCGTGATACGCGAGGCTGAACTTCACGCCAGCAGCCGCGCTAGCTCCGCGGGAAGGTTGGCGAACACGAATGTCCCTTTGCTGATGAGCTCGCGCGCGGTGATCGCATAGAACGTATCCTCGCGCGCCGGGGCTTTGTCGAGGAGCATGACCATCGGCATATCGCGCGTGCGCTCGCCGGCACGCAGGGCGGTGATCGCACGCGCGACGCCGCTACAAGTCGGCGAGAGGTGGAACAGTGCCGCCTCGGGTTCGACCATGGTCGCGAATTCCAGGGCCTGCTTGCCATCAAGGACGCTGGACGTCGAAATGCCGGCTCGGGTGAGCGGCTCGCGCAGGCGTCCCATGCCGTCGATGTCGGCGCTCACCGCCAGCAGCCGCTTGAGCTTCGGGCGCAGCTGGGTGAGGCGCTCGGTCAGCCGCTCGCCATCCATCGGCCAGATGCCGAAATCGGCACGCCCGAAACAGAATCCCTGTTGTGAATCGGGTGCCATGAGATACGCCAGCACTGGCACGTTGCGGGTGCCGGTGCGCTCGCGCAGCAGCTTGAGCGTCCGCCACGCCGCCGGGCCGGCCGCCAGGTTGAGCATCACGCAACTGACTTTGCGGGTGGCAAGATCGTCGACCGCGGCCTCGTTCGGCGTGCCGCGGGTCACCTCGAAGCCGGCGCCCTTGAGCACGTGATACGCCTCGTCGCCCCGGCCACTGGCATCCAACAACACCATTTCCTGGGCGAGCCGGATTGTGTCGTCCTGGGCAAGTCGGATCGTCTCGTGTGCGGCGGGTTCAGGCTCCGGCTCGAGCGGAGTGTCGGCGGGCTCCGGGGTGGCATCCAGCAACGCGTCGAGCGGCGCGGAACGTTCGATCACCAGCGGGGCATCGGCCGGCGGTGCGCCGGAGTCGCGCTCCATGCGGACGACGAAGTCACCGGCGTCGTCCGCGGATTCGGAGCCCCGATCGTCAGCGGCGGCGGATTCGGCACGCTGGCGCCAGGCGTCGCACTCGCTGCTGAGCTCGGCGATCTGCGCGTCGGCGGCGCGCACGGCTTCCTCGAGGCGCTGCCGTTCGGCGGCGGCGAGCTCAAGGGCGGCGTCGCGCTGGCGCACGCGCTCACCGAGCTCGTCCAGGCGCCGATGCACGTCGGCCAGGCGTTGCGCAGTGTCGCGGCCATCGTCTTCAACCCGCTGGCGCTCGGCCTGCGTCTGCTCGAGGGCGGCTTGGAGCTCAGCCACGGTAATGCGCTGGGTTTCGAGCTGATGCTGCTGCGTCGTGCGCTCGGACACCAATTGCGCGCGCTCGTCGGTCAGCTGCTGCAGCATCGCCTGCAACGTCGTCTCCTGTTGCGCAGCCGCGGCGCGCGTACGGCTCTGCTCCTGGCGCGCCGCCTCGAGCTCCTGGCCCAGAGCGACGCGTTGCTGCTCGGCGTGTGCCGCCTCGCGGCGCATCTCCGCCAGCTGCTGCTCGAGCGCCGTCAGCGCGCTATTCAACTCGCCGGCCTGCCGTGCCAGGACACCACGGTCAGCGCTGTCATGACGCAGCGCTTCAACCTCACCATTCAGGCGCCGCACGTCTTTGTCCAGGGTCGTGCGTTGCGACTCGACGGCCGCCAGCGATTGCTCGAGCTCGGCACAGCGTTCCGTCAGAGCGTGGGCGCGCTGACTCTCCGCTTCGGCATGCGCCGAATGCTGGCGCAGCGTCTGCTCGGTCTGCTCGACGCGTTGCGCCAGCGTGGAGCGAGCGTCGGTCAGCGTGGCGACTTGCTGGCGCAGCTCGGCGGCGTCCGCCTGGATACGGGCTTGTGTGTCGGCGTGCACCGCTTCGGCCAGGGCGAGGCGCTGACGGATCTCCGCGAGCGCGGTGTGCGCATCGGCGCGCTCCTGCTCGAGCTCGGCAATCTGAGTGCGCGCCGCTTGTAGCCCCTGGGCGAGCACTTGCCCTTCTTCGCCGCGGGCAGCTTCGATCAACGCCAGTTGGCGCTCGACCGTCGCCCGCGCATCACGCAGCTGCTGATTCTCGTCGGCGGCGCGCTGCACCTCCGCATGCACCGCCGCCTGCGCGGCCACGAGCTCGGCGCGCAGGCTGGCAATCGTCTGTTGGTGCTGGACGTCCGTCTGGCGCGCCGCGTCCTGCTCCTGCCACAGCAGGGCCAGGAGCTCATCGCGTTCGGCCAGCTCACCGCGCACCCCGAGCAGGTCGGACGACACGTGCTGGGCGTGCGACTGGCTTGCCGCCACCTCGGCGCGCAGAGTCTCCTCGACAAGCTGGTGCGCGGCGCGCAGCTCGTCGACGCTGCGCCGCAGCGCGGCGATTTCGGTCGCCGCCGTGGCGCGTCCGGATTCGAGCTGCGCCGCCTGCTGCGTCAGCTCCTCCGTCAGTGCAACCAGGCGCTGCTGCTCGGCACGACCGGCGCTTTGCTGCGCCGCGAAGGCTTCGCGCTCCGCCTCGATCGCGGCACGCTCGAGCGCCGAGCGCCCCTGGACCGCGTCGAGCGTTTCCTGGCTGGCGCGGGATTGCGCGCTCAGCTTGGCGACCTGCGCCGCCAGGCGTTGGCGTTCGCCGTTGGCCGTCTCAATGGCGGTCTCGCGCTGCCGCAGCTGCACCAGGAGCTCGTCGGCGCGTTGTTGGGTATCGGCCAGACGTTGTGCCGCGGCCTGGCCGGTCTCGCCGGCGCGTGTCACCGCCGTCTGCAGCTCGGCCACCGCCACCCGTTGGGCTTCGACTTCGGCGGCGCGCGCAGCCTGCTCGCTTTCCAGCCGCCGCCGCTCCTCGCCGAGGCGCTCGACCGTGGCCTGCAGCTTCGCCTGCTCGCGGCCGGCGCGCGCCTCGCTGTCGGCCTGCTGCCGGCACACGGCATCGAGCTCCTGCGCCACGGCGGCGCGTTGGCGTTCGGCGTGGGCGGCTTCCCCGCGCACACCCACGAGTTGTTGTTCCAGCGCAACGACGCGCGCCCCCAGCTCACTGGCTTCGCGGGCCAGCAAGCCGCGGTCTTCGCTTTGCTGCCGCAAGGCCTCGATCTCGGCGCGCGCCTGCTTGAGGACGCCGTCGAGCGCCGCATGCCGTTGCTCGGCGGCCGCCAGGGCCTGCTGCAGCTGCCCATTCTGTTCGGCAAGCGCCGCCGCGCGACGGCTCTCGGTGTCCACCTGCGCACTCTGGATGGCAGCCATCTGTTGCGCTTGGGCCAGCTGCTCACTCACGACGTCACGCGCGCTTCTCGCCGCCGTCACTTGCTCGTGCAGCGCCTCAGCATCGACCTGCACCTCGGCCAACGCTGCCGCGTGCGCGGTCGCCGCTTGCTGGAGCCGCTGTTCCAGGTCCGCGAGCGTCGATTGCAAGGCGGTGCGTTCCTGTTCGAGCTGCGCACCGGAGACCAGCGCCGCCTCGAGTTGCAGCCCGAGCGCGCGTTCGTGCTCGCTGGAACTCGCAGACAGTTGCGTGAGTTGTCGTTCAAGGGCGCTGTGCGCGGTGCGCCAATGCTCACGCTCAGCCGTGCCGTCTTGCACGTGCTTGGCGAGCCGGTCGATCTCGCCGCGCGCCCGCACCAGCTCGGCATCGGCCGCGGCACGCTCGTTGTGGATCGCGGCCAACTGCTGCTGCAGCTGTTGGACCTGCGCGTCCAGGGTCTCGGCGCGGCGCCGTTCGCCCTCGGCGTGCTCGCGTTGACCCGCGAGGCTCTGCTCTGAGCGTTCGAGGCGCTTGATCAGCTCCGTGCGGCCGCTGGTCAGCGACTTGATTTGCTTCCGCAGCTCGATGGCCTCGGCCTGCATCTCGGTGAGCCGCGCCGTCTGCCCGGTTTGTGCCGTACCGAGCTGCTGACGCACGTCGGTGAGCGCGGCACGCAACACGTTGCGCTCTTCCTCAAGCTGCGCCACTTGCTCGCGCGCTGCCTGCATGCCGTTGGCGAGGGCCTGCTCCTCCTCACCGTGCGTCGCCATGACCAGAGCCAGCTGACGCTCGAGCGCCGCCTGGCCATCGCGCAGTTGCTGGATCTGCGCCGCGCGTTCGTCCAGCTGGGTAATTTGCGTCTCGCGCTCCGTGCGCAGCTCCGTGATCGCATGCTGCAGCTCGGTCGCGCTATGTTGCAGTGCGGTTTCCCGCTCCTGCACGGCAACCAGTTGCTCATCGCGTTCGGCTGCCACGGCGCGCAAGCCGGCGGTGTCGGCGGCGAGACGTTCAACCTCCGCGTGCAGCGCGGCTCGGTCGTCGCGCAGCTGCTGGGCCGTCGTGCGTTCGGTTTCGAGCGCTTCGACCAGCGCCGCGCGCTCGGCCCGACTGGCAGTGCGCGCCGCGGCGAGATCCGTCGCCGTCCGGCCCAGCTCGTCGAGCATGCGGGCCTGGCGTTCCTGTTCCGTCCGGGCCGCAGCCAGCTGTTCCTGCCAGGCTTCGCGTTCGCTGTCGAGCGCCGCGCGTTCCTGTGTGGCCCGCGCCTCGGCCGCCTGCAGCGCCTGGCGGCCGCCTTCGACTTCGCGGCGGATGGTGTCGAGTTGCGCCGCCAGCCGTTGCCGCTCGCCGCTATGCGTCGCCACCTCGGCCTCACGCTGGCGCAGCGCCGCGGTCAGCTCATCGAGCTGGCGTTGTGTCGCCGCCAAGCGTCGAGCCGTATCATGCTGCTCGTCCTGGACACGCGTGCGCTCGCTGCGCAGCCGCTCAAGGGCGCTCTGCAGCTCGGCGATCGTCTGCTGTTGGGCCTCGCTCTCTGCACCCTGGGCCGCCTTGTCGGCCTGCAAGCGGTCGCGCTCAGTGGCGAGTGCCTGCCGCGATTCCTGGAGGGCCGCTTGTTCGCGGGTTGCGACGGTGAGCCGCTCGGTTTCGCGGCGCCGTCCAGCTTCGAGCTTCTCGGCCAAGGCCGCCCGTTGACGCTCGGCGCGCGCGCCTTCGCCACGCGCCGCCGCAAGCTCCTGCTCGAGCACGACGACCTTGGCGCCCAGCTCGTTGGCTTGATGCGCGAGCACGCCGCGATCGACGCTCTGCTGGCGCAGCAACTCGATCTCGGTGTGCAACCCGGTCAGCTGTTGGTCGCGGTCGGCCAAGGCCTGGCTGTACTCGGCAACCTCGGTGCGCAACGCCGCGGCATCGGCACCCAGCCGCTCGGCGTCCGCCTGCGTCACCGCAAGGGTGCGTTGCAAGGTTTGCTCGGTATTGGCGCGGCTGCCGCGTTCCTCATCGAGCGTGCGCCGCAACCCCGTATTCTCGACGACGGCCGCGGCATGCGCCGCTTCGAGCTGAGCCACTTGGTGTCCCAGCTCGTCGTTGAGGATCGCGATGCGATCCATTTCGGCGCTGGCGGTCTGCAGCTCCGTCACGGCGGCGTCGCGGGCCACGACCGTGCCGCGCAGCTCAGCTTCCAGCGCAATCACCCGGTCGGTGGCTTGCGTCAGCTCCTTACGGACAGCCGAGGCCTGTTCCTTCCAGCCATCGCGATCGGTCTCGAGAGCGCTGCGTTCCTGAGCGTCGCGCGCCTGCGCGCGCTGCCAGGCTTCCTGGCCGGCCTGCAGTTGACCGCTGAGGGCGGCAACCTGTGCCGCCAGCTGCTCGCGCTCGGCGGCAGCGCGCTCGGCCGCCGCATCGCGCTGCCGCAAAAGCTCGCTGAGATCATCGCTACGCCGTTGGGTTTCGGCGAGACCGCGCCCCAGCGTTTTGCCTTCCTCGACGGCCCGCTCCAGGCGTCCGGCCAAGGCGACACGATCTACCGTGAGCGTCTCGACCTGGCGACGCAGCTGCGCCGCGGCGGACTGCAGCTCGCCCATGGCGGCGGCGTGCGCCACATCGGCCTCGGTCGCCTGTTGACGCGACTCGGCCACAGCCGTCCGCAGTGTACCGCGCTCGCCGAGGAGCTGTTGCTGCACCTCGGTCAGCTGCTCCAGTTTGGCCGTGAGGGTCGCAATCTCGGCGCGCTGGGCGGTGCCGGTCTGCAGCCACGTCGCCTCCGCGTCCTGCGCACGCGCCAGCTCGGCGCGGACGCGGGCGAGCAGTTCATCGCGCGCCGCGAGTGCCTGGGTACGCGTGTCGAGCCCACTGCGCATCCCCTCGAGCTCGCTGCTCAGGCGGTTGGCGTCGGCGTGCAGCACACTCAGCTCGCTGCGCAGCTGTTGCTCGACCGCCGACTGCTCGGCGCGTTCGGCCTCAAAGGCGTGGCGCAGCGCCGCGCTTTCAGCGGCGGCGCTGGCACGCGCCGTCTCCGATGCGCTCAGCGCGCGCCCGGTCTCTTCATTGAGAACGGTCAGACGCTCGAGCTCGGCGCGCGCCGCCTGAAGTTGGGCGAGGGCGCCGTCACGCCCAACCGTAGTGCCGCGGAGCTCTCGGTCGAGAGCCGCCACCTCTTCGGTGCGTTGCGTCAGCTGGCTGCGCAACGTGTCCGCTTGCTCCTGCCATCCCTCGCGATCCGACTCAATGACCGTGCGTTCCTCGGCGTGGCGCGATTGCGCCCTTTCGAGCGCCTCCTGGCTGGCGCGCAATTGACCAACCAGATTCCCCACCTGAAAGGTTAGCCGGGCGCGCTCAGCCTTGACCGTCCCCAACGCCCCATCGAGGACCGAGATGGTCGATTCGGCCGCCTGCACCCGCCCGAGCAGCATGTCGCGCTCGCCGCCCAGGACCTTGATGGATTGTTGGGCACGCGTGTGGCGATCATCCGCGACGCGTTGATAGCGGGAGCGTTCCGACTCGACCGCCAGCAAGCGCTCCTGCAGGACGTCGATTTCGGCGCGCAGTTCGGTCGCCACCGCGGCGCGCTCGCTCTCCATCTCGGCGACGCGCTGCCCCAGATGATCACGCTCCCGCACCAGGGCGTTGGACGAGACCGTCGCGCTGCGCAATTTGAGCGCGCTGCGTTCAAGCTCCTCGCGAACCTGCGCGAGCTGTTCCTCGAGACGTTGAATGCGCTCGTCGGGAGGGGCTTCAATGACCGGCCGCGGCGCTCCGGTGACTTCGACGGCCGTTGCTCCCGGCGTCTCGCCCGCAAGCTCGGCGATGGCCGCGGCGATGGTGGCGGTATCCCGCGCCGCCGCGCCGGCACGTGCCGCGGGCGTGTCGTGATCGCGCAAGCCGCGCGCGCACACGCGCAAGGCCTGGCTGAGGACCTGCAGCTGTGCGTCCGGAAAGGCGCGACTGCCGGTGGCCATGAGGAGCAACACGCCGATCGGTTCGCGCTCATCGTAGATGGGCATCGAGGCAATCGAGAGGCCAGTCGGAGACAGGTTGACCAATCCGCGGGGCACAAAGGGATTCTGGTGCGCGGCGGAGATGACGCTGATACGGCGATTGCGCAGCCCCCGCAAGGGAATGTCCCACACGCAGTCGCCGCCACCACCGAGGGCGGCGCGCGCATCGCTCGACAGCCCCGCTTCACCAAGCAGCCGCAAGCGATCACGGCGCGCATCCAAGCCGAGGATGGCTGCAGCCTTGACGCGCGTCGCCGCGGCAATCAAGCGTGCGATCTCGGCAGCAAGGTCCTCGCGCGACAGCTTGCGAGCAAAGAGCTCAACGAAACGATTGCCCAACCCCGCGAGCCGTACGGCCTCCGCAGCCGGCGCGGTGTCGCCGCTCGTCGAGCGAGCCGGGGCCGGTTGGATCATCGGGCGGCCACCGTCGTCTGGGTGGACGTCGCGCCATCCCGACGATCAAGCGTGCGGGCACAGTGGGGCCACCGCCCTCTAGCAGGTTGCTGAACGCTTGGTGGATGGTTCGTCGACACGCCTATATCCGCAAATCCCCCGCGCTCGCATGGGGATCTCCGGGGCCGTGAACCGCAAGAGACGTACCAGGCATTCGGGGACATGGTCGGTCGGCCGACGCGCCCGGCCACCGGTCCGGCACCGGCAGCCTGACATCACCGAAAAGGTATTGGTTCCAGGCATCTGGATGCCTTCCCCAGCGGGCGGAGCGCGCCACGTAGCGACGGGGCAGGCGCAGCGGCGTATGCGCCAGTCACTGGGGGGATGCTACGGCAGGTGACAAAGATCGGGCAAGCGACGGTTTTACGACACCGAAACATCGCCGGGTAGCAGACCCAGTCCGTGCGCGAGAGGCGCGGCGGCCAGGAGGGCTCAGAAGAGAAGCAGCGGAATGGCTATTCCCGCCGCCACGGTGCCGACCACCAAGAGCACCACCCCCACCTCGCCAATCTTGTCGGAGACGGTTTCCTCTTCCTCAAGCGGGCGGGCCGGTCGCTCCATGCTTTCGACTTCCTCGTCAGTCCCGGGCAAGCGCTGCTCGCTCGCACACCCCGGCGCAACGAGCAAGATCCCCGACAACACGGCTAGCACGATCGCCGTCTGCCACGAACTCTTCAAATGACCTCCTCGTTCGCGAGACGTCTAGGAAGGGAAACGGAGTGCTGAACGCAATCGAACTCCGATCGCAACGTATTGTTCTTGGACTTCCTGGGCTCACCTCGGAAGGATTGGAAATGGAGCTGAACGGAATTGAACCGTCGACCTCTTGAATGCCATT
>CAZTDK010000239.1:0-8506 GCA_964611965.1 uncultured Binatia bacterium (SeqCode)
CAGAACGATGCGCTTCTTTCAACTCTCCCTAACTGGGGTTTCCGGGCTCAGCTCAGTCGGGGCGGTGCTGGCAACGTCGCGAGGTGTCAGCACCTGGCGCGGCGTGAAGGGATTGATCCTCCGAGTTCATGCGGCGGTGACGACCCCCGGTTCGGCCACTGTCGCTGCCGCGGGGCGGCTGAAGGTCAGCGCACCGTCTTCGAGTGCACCGAAACGGATCATTTTCTTGTCGCGCGAATAGTTTTGCGGATTGATCCACGGCTCGCGATCGCCTTGCTTCGGGAAGCGATGCATCATCCTTTGCATGTAGCCCGAAGTGAACTTGTCGATCCAGGGACGCGCGGGCATGTCCCTGTCCGCTGCGCGCAGGCGCGGGGTCACCTGCCGCGTACCCGTCTCGTCCATGTGCCGGATGAGCCGGCAGACATATTCGGAGGTGAGGTCCGCCCGCAGTGTCCACGACGCGTTGATGTAGCCGAATGTGCAGACCAGGTTGGGCACACCAGAATACATCATGCCCTTGTACGTCCACGTCTGCGCGAAATCGACCGCTGCGCCGTCGATGGCGAATTGCATCTCGCCGAGGACAACGAGGTTGAGGCCGGTCGCGGTGACGATGATGTCGGCCGGCAGCTCCGTGCCGGATCTGAGCCGGATGCCCCGCTCGGTGAAGTGCGCGATGTGATCGGTGACGATCGACGCCTTGCCGGAGCGGATCGCCGCGAAGAGGTCGCTGTTGGGCACCAGGCACAAGCGCTGGTCCCAGGGATTGTACGAAGGCGTGAAGTGCGTTTCGACGTCGTAGTCCGGGCCGAGCTCCTTGCGCACCATGTCGAGGAGCTTCTGCTTGACCTTGTCGGGATGGGTGCGCGTGCTGCGATAGAGGAGCTGCTGCAGTGCGACGTTCTTCCAGCGCGTGATTCCATAGGCCCAGCGCTCCGGCAACACCCGGCGCAAGGTGTTCGCGATGACATCCTTGTCGGGGCGCGACACCACGTAGGTCGGCGAGCGCTGCAACATGACGACGTGCGCGACGTCTGGCGCCATCGCCGGCACGAGCGTCATGGCCGTCGCGCCGGAGCCGATCACCACCACCTGCTTCCCTTTGTAATTCAGATCCGCGGGCCACTGCTGGGGATGGACGAGCGTGCCTTGGAAACGCTCAACGCCTTCGAACTCGGGTGTGTAGCCCTGCCGGTAGCTGTAGTAGCCCGAGCACATGAGCAGCATGTTGCAAGTGAAGCGGACGGTCTCGCCGCGATCCTTGCGCAACGCCTCGACGGCCCACGCGGCCGCCGCGCTCGACCAGCTTGCGCTGGTCGCGAGGTGCTCGTAGCGGATGTGCTTGTCCACGCCGTACTCGGCAGCGGTCTCCTTCACATATCTCAGGATGGAGGAGCCATCCGCGATCGCCTTCGCTTCGCGCCACGGCTTGAAGCGGTAGCCGAGCGTATGCATGTCGCTGTCGGAACGGATGCCTGGATAGCGGAATAGGTCCCACGTGCCGCCCATGGAGGAACGGCCCTCCAGGAGGGCGTAACGTTTGCCTGGACAGCGCTGATGCAAGTGGACGGCGGCGCCCACTCCGGAGAGGCCGGCGCCGACGATGAGGACGTCGAAATGCTCTATTGTCATGTCGGATTCTGCTCTCGTTGTCTCAGGGCACAGGCCATCGCCTGGTCTCCTGTATGGTTACCGGACGCGTGAGACGAGCTCTATGCGTGCCGCGGCCGCAGCGCCAAAGTCCGACGCTCGCGGTTGAAGGTTCAGCGTCCCCGCTGGCTGACCGGAGTCCTTGCGCGGCGAGCAGTGATGCAATGTTCATGGTCCAGCACATATCGGCCATCCGACGGTGCATCAGGTTACGTTCCGCCACTACGAATGTCCACCCGGATAGCGCCGGCTTTCGGAACCGTCGAGCTCTCTACATCCTCGGCCTGTGTCTCTTGGCGGCCGCGGCGTGGTTCTGGACGCGCGCCGGCCGCCCGCCGGTGCCGCCGCCTTCTGCGGCACAGGCAACGCCCGAGCGCTTGACGGCAAAGCGCGCGGAGGTCGCGACGCTGATGAATCGGCACGAATTCCGATCGGCCGTTGCGCGTCTGGGGGACGCGGAGCGCGCCGCTCCTGGCGATCACAGCGTGCGCGCGCTCCGTCAGGACGCGTACCAGGAGTGGGCCAAAACCGAGATCCAGGGAGGGCGTCTCGACAGCGCGCTCGGCATCATCCGCAGCGGTATCGGGGAAGAGGGCGACGACGCCCCAATGGCGGGTCCTGCTGGGGGCCGTTTACACGAAGAAGGGAGACGGGACGGGGAGGCCGCATACGAGAAGGCCGTTGCGCTCGGGACACCGGTACTCAACCCATGAAGAAGTGCAGCGACCGATCCGCCAGCCCGATCACCGGCGCCCAGTAGATACCCATGATGAGGGTTGCAGCGGCGAGGCCCCACATGAGCGCGCCGTTGTGCAGGCTGAGGGTGACGGGCGTTTCGGTGCCGTCGGGGAAATCGAGAAACATCGTGCGGACGATCCGGGCGTAGTAGTAGAGCGA
Source organism: uncultured Binatia bacterium (SeqCode) (assembly GCA_964611965.1). Classification (GTDB taxonomy): domain Bacteria; phylum Desulfobacterota; class Binatia; order HRBIN30; family HRBIN30; genus CAZTDK01. Next base: position 2,551 of record CAZTDK010000239.1, read on the forward strand.
GACCACGCTGTTGAGCACGCCGACGAGGGCGAGGCCGTAGAACTGCTGCCGCACGACCGCGGCGAATAGGTAGAACTTGCCAACGAAACCGGCGAGGGGCGGGAGGCCGGTGAGGGAGAACAGAAAGATTGCCATGGCGATGGCCGGCGCCGCGCCGCCGCGCCAGGCGAGGCCGCGAAAGCCGTCGATGTCCTCGCGCCCCGTGGAGTTGGCGACGATCATGACGACCAGGAAGGCCCCGATGTTCATCAGGTAGTAGACCACCATGTAGAAGAGCATCGCGCGCAACCCCTCGTTGCTGAGGACGACGAACCCCATGAGCATGTAGCCGGCATGGGCGATGCTCGAGTACGCCAGGAGGCGCTTGAGATTACGCTGCGACAGTGCTGTCAGGTTCCCCAACGTCATGGTGACCATGCTGAGCACCAGCACGAGCTGGGGCCAGTCCACCCCGGGGATGAACTGCCAATTCCCGTCGGCGCCGAGGTGGGACATCGCCGGGTAGAAGAAACGCATCAGCAGTGCAAAACCCGCCGCCTTGGAGCCCACCGAGAGGAACGCGGTGATCGGAATCGGCGCGCCGGTGTAGACGTCGGGCACCCACATGTGGAACGGCACTGCGGCGATCTTGTATCCGAAGCCCGCCAGGGTCAGCACCATGGCGACGAACAGCGCCAGCTTGTTGGCGTCGCCGTGCGCCAGGGCTGCGTTGATCTGCGCGAAATCCATGCTGCCCGCGAGGCCAAAGATCCAGCTCATGCCGTAGATCATGGTCCCCGAGGCGACGCCACCGTAGATGAGATACTTGAGCGCCGCTTCTCCGGAGCGCCGGTTGTGACGTAGGTAGCCGGTGAGGGCGTAGGACGTCAGGCTGACGAACTCGAGGGCGAGGTACGCCATCAGCAGGTTTGCCGCCGATGCCATGAAGTACATCCCTAACGTGCTGGAGATCAGCAGCCCGTAGTACTCCCCCTGATTGGCGCCTTTGATCTCCTTCGAGCCCAATGACATCCACACGGCAGCCATCGCCGAGAGCGCGAACAGCACCTTGAAGAAGACCGCGAACGGGTCCTGCACCATCATCTTGCTGAAGAGCCAGCACTCCGGCGACTTCGCCGCCACGGCAACCGAAAGCAGTGAGAGCGCCGTGCCGGCCAGCGCGATCTCGCCGAGGCGCTCTTTCTCACGTACCACCAGGTCGGCGAGGAAGACGACGAGAATCGTGAGGACGAGCAGCAACTCCGGCAGGATATAGGTGAGACTTGCGAGATTTCCGATGCTCATGCGTGGGCTCGTCGGCTGCAGTCGCGGGGTTCTACAACACGAACTTATTTACGAGGGCGTTCAAGCTGTCGAGAGAGGTGCTCGTGAGGTCGAGCACGGCCTTCGGGTAGAAGCCCAACACCACGACGATCACCGCCAGCGGCGCCAGCGTGAACAGCTCGCGCCCGCTGATCTCCGGCAAGCTCAGATACTTCTCGTTGGCCTTGCCGAGGAACACCCGCTGCATCGTCCATAAGATGTACCCAGCGGTGAAGATCACCGCGCTGGCGGCGATGGCGGTGAGCCCGGGATACCTTTGCCAAGCCCCGAGCAATACCAGAACCTCGGAGATGAACGCGGAAAGTCCCGGCAGTCCGAGCGCAGCAAAGAATGCCAAGGCGGTCATGCCGGTATACACGGGCATGATCGACGCCAAACCGCCGAAGCCTTCGATATCGCGATGGTGGGCGCGGTCATAGATCACCCCCACCAGCAAGAAGAGCATCGCGGTCACCGTGCCGTGGTTGAACATCTGCAGCACGGCGCCCTGGATGCCTTGCGGCGTGAACGCAGCCATGCCGAGCATCACGTATCCCATGTGGCTGATGCTCGAGTAGGCGACCAGCTTCTTGAGATCCTTCTGCGCCATGGCGCAGAGCGCGCCGTAGACGATGTTGAAGGCACCCAGCGCCCCGAGGCAGTAGTACGACAATTGGGCGGTGGCCTCCGGGAGCATGCCAAAATTGATGCGCAGGATGCCGTAGGTCCCCATCTTCAGCAGCACACCGGCGAGGATCACGGAGATCGCCGTCGGCGCCTCGACATGGGCGTCCGGCAGCCAGGTATGGAAGGGGAAAGCCGGGATCTTGATGGCAAAGCCGATGAACAGTGCCAGCCACACGATGACCTGGAAGTTGTGGCTGTACGTCGTGTGCGCTTCCATGAGCTTGGTCATGTCGAAGGTGTGGGGGGTCTGGTGGAAGTACAGCGCCAACAAGGCCAGCAGCATCAACACACTGCCGGCCAGGGTGTAGAGAAAGAACTTGATGGCGGCGTACTCGCGGCGTGGCCCTCCCCAGATGCCGATGAGGAAGTACATCGGCAGCAGCATCAGCTCCCAGAAGATGTAGAAGAGGAAGAAGTCGAGGCTGACGAAGACGCCCATCATCGCCGCATCGAGCAGCAGGAAGAGCGCGAAGTACCCCTTCACCGCCTTCTCGATGCCGAACGAGGCGAACATGCACAGGAAGCTGAGCAGCGCCGTGAGCAGCACCATGGTGATGCTGATGCCGTCGACGCCGACGAAGTACTCGATATTGAAGCTCGGGATCCATGCCGCCTTCTCGACGAACTGGAAGCCCGCCTTGGTCCGATCGAAGTTCACGAACAGCCAGATGGCCATCAAGAGGGGCGGCACCGTCGCGGCGGCCGCGCCCCAGCGGATCCAATCGGGCTTGTTGCTCGGCAGGCAGAGCACGATCAATGCCCCGGCGATCGGGATGAAGGTCATGTAGGTCAGAATGTGATCCATTGATTCAAGCTCCCAGGTTCAGACAACAGACGACAGACCGCTTCGCTGCCAGACAACAGACTTCTCGGACGTGCAATCGATCTCACCGAGTCTGTTGTCTGTTGTCTCCCAGTCTGTTGTCTCTCTTCTCACATCAATCGCGCCACCATCACGACCACGACGCCGACAACGACAACGTACAGGTAGCCGTTGATACTGCCGGTTTGCAGCTGGCGGAACCGGTTGCCGACTCCCATCACGACGTCGGCGACGCGGTTCACGATGCCGTCGATGATGTAGCTGTCGAACAGGCCGTTGAGCCACGACACGAAAACGGTGACGGAGGCGGCTCCGTTGACGATGGTGTCGATGACGTAGGTGTCGAATGCCGCGCACAGACGCGTCAGCAGCAGCAGGCCGTTGACGAACACCGCTTCGTAAATTTCGTCGACATAGTATTTGTTGGAGAGCAACCGATAGATCGCGCCGTCGGCGGCGTCGGCAAAGATATCGGGGGACAGCGACTTCTTGATGTACATGGACCAGGCGACGAAGATGCCGAACCCCGCGACGCTCAGCGACACGCCCATCAGCAGCCACTCCGTCCCCAAGCTGCCATGGTGCATCACTTCGTGGGCGCCCTGCTCAAAGACTGGTGCGAACCAGTGCTCGAGCACATGCGACGTGTGGAAGATCGCGTTGAACGCGTCCGGCGTGCCCAGGAACCCTGCGACGGTTGCCAAACCGGCCAGCACGATCAGCGGGTAGGTCATCACCGCCGGCGACTCGTGCAGATGCTCGCGTGTGTGGTGATCGGAACGATTCTCGCCGAAGAAGGTGAGGAAGACGAGGCGAAACATGTAGAACGCGGTCATGCCGGCGCCGATCAAGCCCATGGCCCAGATCAGCACGCTGCCGCGCTCGGTGGAAAAGTGTTTCCACAGGATCTCATCCTTCGAAAAGAACCCGGCGAACGGAAAGATCCCGGCGATGGCAATCGTCGAGATCAGAAACGTCCAATACGTCTGCGGCATCCATTTCCGCAGGCCGCCCATCTTGCGGATGTCCTGCTCGCCGCCCATCGCGTGGATGACGCTGCCGGCGCCGAGGAACAGGCATGCCTTGAAGAACGCGTGGGTCATCAGGTGGAAGATGCCGGCGGTGTACGCGCCGGCGCCCATGCCCATGAACATGTAGCCGAGTTGGCTGACCGTCGAGTACGCCAGCACCTTTTTGATGTCGTTCTGGACCAGTGCAATGGTTGCGGCAAACAGCGCGGTGCACGCACCGACCCAGGACACGACGCTGAGCGTGAACGGCGCCATGTCGAACAAGAAGCTCAAGCGGCCGATCATGTAGACGCCCGCGGTGACCATCGTCGCCGCGTGGATGAGCGCGCTCACCGGTGTCGGACCGGCCATGGCGTCGGGTAACCACACGTACAATGGAATTTGCGCCGACTTGCCGGTGGCGCCGACGAAGAACAACAAGGTCACCACCGTCGCGACGGCCATACCGCCGAACAGCTTGCCGTCGAGCACGTGGGCGTGCTGTGCGATTTCGCGAAAGATCACCGAGCCGTGTCCGGCGTCGGCCATCGACCAGAACAGCAGGAACGCCCCGAGCGTGAAACCGAAGTCGCCGACGCGGTTGACGATGAACGCCTTGCTGCCGGCGCTGGCATTCGCCCACTCCTTGTACCAGAAGCCGATCAACGCGTAGGAGCACAGTCCTACGCCTTCCCAGCCGACGAACATCAGGAGCAGGTTGTCGCTGAGGACCAGCGTCAGCATGGCGAAGGTGAACAAGTTCAGCCAGGCGAAGAAACGCCAGTACGATTCCTCGTCATGCATGTACCCGATGGAGTAGAGGTGAATCAGCCCGCCGACACCGGTGATGATGAGGAGCATCACCGCCGACAACGGGTCGGCCCAGAAGGCGATGTCGGCGCGCAAGGGGGCGACGTCGATCCACGTCCACCAGTCGTCGAGCAGGAAGCGCTCTTCCACTGGCAAGCTGTGCAGGTGCAGGAGCACGCGTACGGCGAGGAAGAACGCGAGAATGACCGGTGTGCAGGCGATGATGGAGATTGTGCGCTTGCCGAAATTGCGTTGGATGAAATAGCCGCCGAGGCCGTTGATGACTGCGCCGAACAGCGGCAACAGCACAATCCACCGCAGGTAGGTTACTGAAATTGGATGGTCCATGGCGTTCTCTGATAACCCGTCACTGTGACGCTGCAGCCCCCGGCAATAGTTTCGGACTTGGAAGTTCCCAGCGACCAACGGGGGCGGAGCATAGAATATCCGCCATCCGCAGGTCCTATCCCCGCAGCGTCTCCGTCGCCTCCACGTCGATGGTTTGGAAGGTTTGGTAGATGCCGAGTACGATGGCGAGGCCGATGGCGGCTTCCGCCGCCGCGAGCATGATTACGAAGATGGCGAACACCTGGCCGTCGTAACCGCCGGAGCTATACCGGGCGAATGCCAGATAGTTGATATTTGCTGAATTCAAGACCAGCTCGACGCCCATCAGGATGCCGATGGCATTGCGCCGCGTCAGCACGCAGTACAGCCCGAGCACGAAGACGAGCAGGCTGACGATCAGATAGTGGGAAAGCCCAACGCTCATTCCTCCGTCAACTCCTTCCGCGACAGCACCACGGCGCCGATCAGCGCGGCCAACAACACCACGGACGCAAGCTCGAACGGCAAGAGATACTCACCCAGGAAACTGTTGCCGATTCCGTACGTCGTGGGTGCCGGCGTTGCGGCGTCGACCGTATGCCAGTGGGCGCCGAGGATGGCCTTGATCATGACGCCGGCGACCAACGCCATGATCATCAGTGACGGCAGCCGGCCCACCGAGCGATTCGAAATGCGCACGTCGGCGATGCGATGCGTCAGCATCACCGCAAACAGCGTCAGGACGAGAATCCCTCCAACGTAGATCAGCACCTGCACCACCGCAACGAAATCCGCGGCGAGAAACACGTATAACGCCGCCACTCCCATGAACGTCCCCATGAGAGAAAAGGCCGAGTAAACAATGTTGGGCGAAAAAGCAACGCCCGCGGCGGACACCACGGTCACCAGGGCGACGACGCAGAAGAGCACATCCCCGACCCCCAGCCCGCTCATGCCGCGTCTTCCTCGTCGCCGGCTTTCGCGCCCTCCGGGGTCG
>CAZTDK010000240.1:0-8464 GCA_964611965.1 uncultured Binatia bacterium (SeqCode)
TCGCTAGCGCGACGCTGCCGGAACGATACAAGAGTTCGTGAACGTCGTTCCGACGGATTTTGATCAGCAGGAAGCCACGTATGACTTGCTTAGACATGCTTCCGGCAGTCTCGGCAACATCAATGACTATATGCTGATGAATTTGATCAACGAACTGACCAGCGCCGGCCTCCAGCGTCTCAGTCTGGGGTTATGTCCTTTGGTCGGTCTTGATGACACCGACAAGGATCAACGCACCTGGTTGCAGGAGCACATGGAGCCGACGCTCAACCGGCCGCAGCTGAGCTCCGACGATCGCAAGCACATTCTGCGCGCCTTGACCGCCGCCGAAGGGTTCGAACAGTTCCTCCATACCAGGCACGTTGGCCAGAAGCGTTTCTCTCTGGAAGGCGGCGAGGCGCTCATCCCGCTACTGGGAACCATCATCGAGTATGCCGGCGACAACGGTGTCGAAGAGATCGTCATGGGCATGTCGCACCGTGGTCGCCTCAACGTGCTGGCGCACACGCTGCGCAAACCGTACGAGATGATCTTCTCGGAGTTCGAGGGCACGTTGCTGCCCGCCGGCATCCAAGGCGACGGCGACGTGAAGTATCATCTCGGCTACGCCCGCAACTACACGACGCGCGGCGGCCACAAAGTGCATGTCTCGCTGTGCTCCAACCCCAGTCATCTCGAAGTCATCGACCCGGTGGTGGAAGGCATCGTGCGCGCCAAGCAAAGCTACCTGGGCGACGTGGACCGCGCCCGCGTCGCACCGGTGGTCATCCACGGCGATGCCGCCTTCACCGGCCAGGGTATCGTCGCGGAAACCCTCGCGCTCTCCGAGCTGGACGCGTACCGCACCGGCGGCACCGTCCACATCATCATCAACAACCAGATCGGCTTCACGACCTCGCCGCGCGACTATCGCTTCACACGCTACCCCAGCGACGTGGCCAAGATCATTCAGGCCCCGGTGTTTCACGTCAACGGCGACGATCCGGAGGCCGCGGTGCAAGCCGCACGGCTGGCGACCGCCTTCCGCAACAGGTTCAAGAAGGACGTCATCATCGATCTCGTCTGTTATCGCCGCCACGGCCATAACGAGACCGATGAGCCGAGCTTCACGCAACCGCTGATGTACAAAGAGATCGCCGCGCATCCGACGGTCCGCGAGCTTTACAGTCAGCGGCTGATTGCCGACAACGTGCTGACGCCGGATGATGTCGCACGCGGCGCCGCCAAGGTGCGCGAAGTCTTCGAAGACGCCCTGAACTATGCCCGCGACTTCATGCCGCGGCAGCAGGTGTTTGCCCTGGGCGGTGTGTGGAAGGGCCTGAGCTGGGCCGGTGACGACTGGAACGCGCGCACCGCGGTGCCGTTCGAGACGCTCACCCAGGTCATGGAGGGCGTCCAGCGCCTGCCCGCGGGTTTCGCGATGCATCCCAAGGTCAAGCGCCTGTACGAGCAGCGCGCGGAAATGCTCGCCGCGGATGCACGCATCGACTGGGGCTGCGCCGAAATGCTCGCCTTCGGGACCCTCGTGCTCGAAGGCACGCCGGTGCGGCTCAGCGGACAAGACAGCGGCCGCGGCACCTTCAGCCACCGCCACGCGGTGCTCCGCGACATCAACACCGACGCGCGCTATGTTCCCCTCGATCACCTCAGCGAAACCCAGGGACGCTTCGCCGTGATCGACAGCATGCTTTCCGAAGCCGCCGTGCTCGGCTTCGAATACGGCTACAGCCAGGCCGATCCGCATAACCTGACCCTGTGGGAGGCGCAGTTCGGCGACTTTGCGAATGAGGCGCAGGTGATCATCGACCAGTTCATCGCCGCCGGCGAATCGAAATGGCAGCGCATGAGCGGCTTGGTGCTGCTGCTGCCGCATGGCTACGAAGGCCAGGGGCCGGAGCATTCGAGCGCCCGGCTGGAGCGCTACCTGCAGCTCTGCGCCGAGAACAACATGCAGGTGTGTAACCTGACGACGCCCGCACAATTGTTCCATGCGTTGCGCCGGCAAATGCATCGCAATTTCCGCAAGCCGCTGATCATCATGAGCCCGAAGAGCCTGCTGCGCCACAAGCTGGCGGTCTCGTCGCCGCGGGATTTCACCGACGCGGGGTTTCAGCTGGTCATCGGCGAAGTCGAACCCTTGGCGCCCGAGAACGTGCGCCGGGTGCTCCTGTGCAGCGGCAAGGTGTACTACGACCTGCTCGCGGCGCGCCGCGAGCGCGATATCACCGACACCGCCATCATTCGCGTCGAGCAACTGTACCCGTTCCCCGCAACGGAGATCGGCGCGGCGCTGCAGCAGTATCCGGCAGCGCGCGAGGTCTTCTGGGTGCAAGAGGAGCCGTGGAACATGGGCGCCTGGCACCACGTGCATCACCCGTTGCGACGCATCGTGCCCGCCGCCCTGCCGCTGGTGTACGCCGGCCGCGATGCCGCCGCCAGTCCGGCGGCAGGCTCGTACAAGGTGCACAAGGCCGAAGAGGCCGAGCTCATCAACCACGCGCTGCGGAGGTCACATGGCCAGTGAGGTTCGCATCCCGACCCTCGGCGAGTCGGTCAATGAAGGGGTGATCGTTCGCTGGATCAAGGCCGAGGGCGATCGCGTGCAACGCGATGAGCCGCTGCTGGAGCTCGAGACCGATAAGGCGAGTGTCGAAATCCCCGCAGCGGGCGCCGGCGTCCTGCACATTCTGAAGGCGGAAGGGGCGACCGTGCAGGTGGGTGACGTCGTGGCGCGCATCGATGACGCCGGCGCCGGCAAAGCGACTCCAGCACCCGCGCCGCCGGCAGCGGTGCGGACGCCGAGTACCACGGCAGCCACGCCAGCGGCGCCAGCGCCCGCCAGCGAATCGACCGCGGCCCCCGCCGCGGAACCAGCACCGTTTCCCAGTGGGGTGCTGAGCCCCGCCGTGCGCCGTCTCGTCGAAGAGCACGGCCTCGACCCACGCCAGATCGCCGCCTCGGGCCGCGGTGGACGCTTGACCAAGAGCGACGTCGTGGCGCACCTCGACAAGCTGCCGGTGCAACCGACGCCGGAGTCGACACCGACGCCGACACCGCCGGCAGCGGCGGCCGAACCGGTGGGACGTCCGCACCTCGCGGTGGCCGCGCGGCCGGCACCGGCAGGCGACGAAGAGCGCGTGCCCATGACCCACCTGCGCCAGCGCATCGCCGAGCGTCTCGTGCAAGCGCAACACACGGCGGCGATCCTGACGACGTTCAACGAGGTCGACATGAGCGCCGTAATGGCCCTACGAGCCCGCCACAAGGCACGCTTCGCCGAAGTGCACGGCGTGTCACTCGGCTTCATGTCGTTCTTCGCGCGCGCCTGTATCGGCGCCTTGCACGACCTGCCGATCGTCAACGCGCAGATCAGCGGCACCGACGTCGTGTATCGGAAACACGTGAACCTTGGCGTCGCGGTCGGCAGCGAGCGCGGCCTGGTGGTGCCGGTGATTCAACACGCCGACGCATTGTCGTTCGCCGAGATCGAGCAGGAGATCGATCGGCTCGCCGGCCTGGCGCGGCAAGGCAAGCTCGGCATCGATGACCTGAGCGGCGGCACCTTCACGATCTCCAACGGCGGCGTGTACGGATCGCTGCTGTCAACGCCCATCCTGAATCCACCGCAGAGCGCCATCCTCGGCATGCACAAGATCGAGAAACGCCCGGTGGTCGTCGACGATCAAATCGTCATTCGTCCGATGATGTATCTGGCATTGTCGTACGATCACCGCCTGGTCGACGGCGAGCATGCCGTGACGTTTCTCATCCGCGTCAAGGAACGCATCGAAGATCCGACACGGCTGATGCTGGAGATCTGAGACAACAGACAACAGACGACAGACAACAGACGACAGACAGCAGACCCCAGATGGGCACTCAGGACTCAGCACTCAGCACGCAGGACTCCTACGACATCCTCGTCATCGGCGCGGGGCCGGGGGGGTATACGGCGGCCATTCGCGCCGCCCAGCTGGGCATGCGGGTGGCGTGTGTCGAGAAGGATTCCACCCTCGGCGGCACTTGCTTGAACGTTGGCTGCATCCCAAGCAAAGCGTTGCTCGATTCCAGCGAGCACTTCAGTAGCGTGCGCAACGGCCTGAGCGTCCACGGCATCAAGGTCGGTCCCGTCGAGCTCGACCTCGGAGCAATGCTGGCGCGCAAAGACCGGGTCGTAAAGACCCTCACACAGGGTGTTGCCGGGCTGTTCAAGAAGAACAAGATCGACCGCGTGACCGGCTGCGCCCGCTTCACAGCGGCCGATGCCGTCGAAGTGGTGAACGGTGACAACCGGCAGACGGTGCGCGCCCGACACATTCTCATTGCCACCGGCAGCGCGCCGATCGAGCTGCCGGGGCTGCCGTTCGACGGCGAGCGTATCGTCTGCTCCACAGAAGCTCTGGGCTTCGCGCACGTCCCCGACCGGCTGCTGGTCGTGGGCGCCGGCGCCATCGGTCTCGAGCTCGGCTCGGTCTGGGGCCGCCTCGGCGCACGGGTGCTGGTCGTCGAGTTTATGGACTGCATCCTGCCCTTGATGGATCGAAAGATGGGCGAGCAGCTGCGCAAGATCCTGGAGAAGCAGGGCCTCGCCTTTCGCCTGCAGACGACCGCGAAGAGCGCTGTGGTTGCGGACGACCGCGTGCGCGTCACGCTCGAGAGCCAGGGCAAGAGCAGCGACGAGACGTTTGACCGTGTGCTGGTGGCAGTGGGCCGGCGGCCGTTCATCGAAGGGCTCGGCGCGCGTGAGATCGGCATCGCGCTCGACGAGCGCGGCCGGATCAAGGTCGACAGGCGCTACGCCACCAACGTCTCCGGCGTCTACGCCATCGGCGACGTGATCGCCGGTCCGATGTTGGCGCACAAGGCGGAGGAGGAGGGTGTCGCCACGGTGGAAATGATCGCCGGGCACGCCGGTCATGTGAACTACGACGCCGTGCCGAACGTCGTCTACACCTGGCCCGAGCTCGCCAGCGTCGGCATGTCGGAAGAACAGGCGCAGAGCCAGGAGATCCAGTTCCGCGTCGGCACGTTTCCGTTTATTGCCAACGCTCGCGCCCGATGCATGAACGAGACCGAGGGCGCCGTGAAGATCCTGGCCGACGCCAAAACCGACCGCGTCCTGGGCGTGCACATCCTCGGTCCGCGCGCCTCGGATCTGATCGCCGAAGCGGCAGTCGCCATCGAGTTCGGCGCCAGCGCCGAAGACATCGCCCGCTCCGTGCATGCGCATCCGACCTTGCCCGAGGTCATCAAGGAAGCGGCGTTGGCGGTGGAGGGGCGCGCGATCAACATTTGACTTCATCTCGCTTGAGGCGCTCATCCGCATGCGAGGACAACCTGGCGTCCTCGTCCTCCTGGCCGTCCTCTGCGTCGCCGGCTGCGGCGAGGAGAGCCGTTCCCTGCCGGCGCCGTCGCAGGCGCTGTCATTCTACCAGCTGCTCGCCGCGGCGGCGTGCAGCTCCGCGAATGACGCGGCGATGTCGGCCGCCAGCGTCTGTAGATCCGGCACCAGGTCGCGGTCGGCGTTGAGGCCCCAGCAGAGCTGGCCGTCGTAACTGAAGAGGGCGATGCCCAGTCCCTGGTTCTCAAACAGCGGCACCAGCGGGTAGGCCTGCAGCAGGCGGGCGTCGAGCAAGTAGAGGGGAAACTGCGAGCCGGGCACGTTGGTGACGATGAGATTGTACGGGCTCATCCGCTCTGCCAGGCGAACGCCGAGCGCCACGCAGGCGGGCCCGGTCCAGTCGGCCAGCCGCATCATGACGTCCGTTCCCGCCGCACCCCCGCCCCGTTTGAGGTTTGCAGTCGTGGCGCAGACTCGCGCCATGCGCCGCCGCGGATCGCGCTCGCTGACCGGCAACGAGGTCAGCCACACCGACGTCCGATTCCCCCGCGCGTGCAACTCCTGTGCGACGGGGCTGGTGGCGCACGTGGCCCGTCGCGCGGTGTTCCGTACCACGGGGCCGCACCCCGTTTGTGGAACGTTGCGCGTCGTTTCGGCCACGCGCGACATGCCACGTGCCACGTGCCGAGTTGACTTCGACGCGCCGCCGCGTCAGAGACGAGGCATGGATCTCAACGAACTGCACGCAGAGGAGCAGGTGGCGCTGGTGGCGCTGCTCGAATTGGTCATCGAGTCGAACGCCCGCGTCTCGGAGGCGGAAGCCGACCGCATTGACGCCGTCGTCGGTGCCATCGGCGAAGACGCCTACCGGCGCGCCGCCGAAGAAGTCGATCAACGCTTCCACGACGAGCAGGACGTCCGCGCCTTCGTCCCCACCATCACCCGTCAGGAGGCCCGCGAGGTCATCTTCGGCACCCTGTTCGATGCGGCCATCACCGACGGGATCGACACCCACGAGTCGGACTTACTCGAATGGTTGGCGCACGCGTGGCAGATCGACCTGCAGACCGGCGCGCCGTAAGTCGACCTGCGGCCGGCACCATTCGCACGGCGCACACGGGTCGCCACGCGCTTCAAAATCCGACAGGCGTCTCCAACAATCACCCCGACGCCAATGGTCCCCCTGACACCGGCGGCCCCCACAACGCCGACGCCGAGTCAACAGCCGACAACCGGTATCACTGCACCCCGGCACCGAGCCCCACCTCGACACGCACCACGATCGTGCCCGCGTGCATGGGAGACTGCGCCCGCGACAGTATCGCAGCTGGTCCTGGACCCCACCTTCCGCATTTCTGAGAATCCTGGCCACCGCCATTCTCATCTTGGAGCGTCGCGTCCGGCTCGGCGCGTCCACTCGGCGGCTGCGTTTTCGGGTACGGATCCTGCTGTTCCGATCCCCATGCGTCCATCGATGAGTGTCGACTTCGACCAGGCCCCGTTCCTGGTGATTTGGGAGACCACGCAGGCGTGTGACCTGGCCTGCAGCCATTGCCGCGCCTCGGCGCAGCCGCAGCGGCATCCCGGCGAGCTCTCCACGGCGGAAGGTGAGGACCTCCTGAGCCAGGTCGCCGACATGGGCACGCCGGTGTTCATCCTCAGCGGCGGCGATCCGGTAAAGCGGCCCGATCTGTTCCAATTGATTCGCCGCGGCAAGCAGGTGGGCTTGCGCATGGGGACGATCCCAGCCGCCACCACGCGGCTCAGCGAAGATCTCGTCCGCGGTTTGAAGGACGCCGGGCTCGATCAGATGGCGTTGAGCTTGGACTTCCCGACCGCCGAGTTGCACGACGCATTTCGTGGTGTTCCCGGCGCCTTTGCCAAGACCATGGATGCGGTGGAGTGGGCGCACCGCCATGCGCTGCCGTTGCAGATCAACACCACCCTCTGCGGCCGCTCGGCTCCTTATCTCGAGCAGATGGTCGCCCTCGTCGAACGGCTCGACATCGTGTTCTGGGAAGTATTCTTTCTGGTGCCGATGGGGCGTGGCGAGTCACTGGGCGGCCTACAGGCGGAGCAATGCGAGTCGCTGTTCGAGATTCTCTACCGCGTGCAGAAGCACGCACCGTTCGTCCTCAAGGTAACCGAGGCCCCGCACTACCGGCGGTTCGTGGCGCAACACGAGCATCATCAACCGCAGACGAGTGCCGGTGCGGCGCTGCCGCAGCTCCTGCAGCGCTCGGAAGGACCGGGACACACCGTGGGCCTGGCGCAGCGCGGCGTCAACTCGGGGAACGGCTTTGCGTTCGTGTCGCACACCGGCGAGGTCTTCCCCAGCGGCTTCTTGCCGATCGTCGCGGGCAACGTGCGCACGCAGCCGCTCGCCGAGATCTACCGCGAGTCGCCGCTGTTCCGCGCGTTGCGCGATCCCGAAGCACTCCTCGGACGCTGCGGGCGGTGCGAGTACCGCGCTTTCTGCGGCGGCTCGCGCTCGCGCGCCTACGCGCTGACGGGGAATTATCTGGCGACTGATCCGTGGTGCGGGTATGAGCCACAGGCCCGGGCGGCGGCAGTAGGCCAACCAGTCGCATCGTCCGACCGGTTGCATGTCGGGTCACGTTAGAGGTAACACGCGGTGTGCCCACGACTATCGACAGCCAGGCGCGTCCCATCGTCGAAGTCGCTGAAGAATTGGGGCTGAAGTCAGAGGATCTCTACCCCTACGGACACGACATCGCCAAGGTTGATCTCTCCACGCTGCACCAACCACGCCGCCGCACGACCGCGCCGCGCTTGATCCTGGTCTCGGCGATCACGCCGACGCCGGCCGGCGAAGGCAAGACGACGACGAGCATCGGGCTCGGCGACGCGTTTCATCTCCTGCGGCAGTCCGTGTGTCTGGCATTGCGCGAGCCCTCGATGGGACCGTGTTTCGGCATCAAAGGCGGCGGCACGGGAGCCGGGCGCAGCCAGCTAGTGCCGGCGGAGCGCATCAACCTGCACTTCACCGGCGACTTCCACGCGGTGACGTCGGCGCACAATCTCCTCGCGGCGCTGCTCGACAACCACATCTACTTCGGCAACGCGTTGCGCATCGACCCGCGCCGCATTCTCTGGCGCCGG